>DATGNI010000124.1:0-3538 GCA_035306825.1 Azoarcus sp.
CATGGCCGGCACGAATCAGCGGAGCATAGGCCGCGCGAAAAATCGACACATCCGTCACCGCCAGCGAACCCACGGTCTCACCGTGATATCCGCCCGTCAGGCTGATGAATTCATTCTTTTCCGGCCGTCCCAGATTGCGCCAGTAATGCGCACTCATCTTCAGCGCGATCTCGGTTGCAGAGGCACCGTCCGAGGCATAGAAGGCATGGCCCAGACGCTCTCCGGTGAGGGCCGCCAGACGTTCCGAAAGTTGCACCACCGGTTCATGGGTAAAGCCGGCGAGCATCACATGATCCAGCGTATCAAGCTGGTCCCGCAATGCCGCATTGATGCGTGGCTCACAATGCCCAAAAAGATTCACCCACCATGAGCTGATACCGTCGATCAGCCGACGCCCATCCGCATGAATCAGCCACGGCCCTTCACCCCGCGCCACTGGAACCAGCGGGAAACGCTCATGTTCTTTCATTTGCGTGCACGGGTGCCAAACCTTGGCAAGCGAGCGGTCGAGCAGGGATGAAGCGGACATGAAAAATACACCGAAGCTACGGGAAGCCTGAGATGGTGCGCAATCGCCCGGGCGGTGTCAAACCCCTCATCATCCGCACAAATGGGCGTGATAGGCGCTTTCCGATGCCGTGCTTTGTTACCATCGCAGCGTCATCGATCCACCTCATACTCGACCATGATCTTTCTCCTTTCGCCCGCCAAGGCACTCGATTTCAAGACGCCGCCAAGCGTCACCCGATACACCCAGCCGGAACACCTGGATGCGGCCGAAGCGCTGATTGAAATTCTGCGCGAGCTGAGTCCGGCCGAAATTGCCAACCTGATGAAACTCTCCGACCCGCTCGCCACGCTGAACGTTGCGCGCTATCAAAGCTGGTCGTTGCCGTTTACGCCGGACAATGCCAAACAGGCGGTCCTGGCGTTCAACGGAGATGTCTATGAGGGGTTGAATGCCACTTCCATGTCAGAGAGCGATTTGGACTGGGCGCAAGACCACTTGCGCATTCTCTCGGGGCTGTACGGCATCTTGCGACCGCTGGATCTGATGCAGCCCTATCGTCTGGAAATGGGTACGCGGCTCGAGAACCCAGCCGGAAAAACCCTGTATGCGTGGTGGGGCGAGCGTTTGACGCAGGCGCTGAACGCCACCATCGCCGAGCGTCAGGAAGCTGGAGAGCTGTCTGCAGTCGTCAACCTTGCGTCCGTAGAGTATTTCAAATCTGTCCAGCCCAAAAAACTTGCAGCGCGCGTGATCACGCCGGTGTTCGAAGATTGGAAAAACGGCCGCTACAAAATTATCAGCTTCTACGCCAAACGCGCCCGCGGCCTGATGGCGCGGTATGCGATCACCAAGCGGGTGACAGACGTGGCCGGACTGAAAGACTTTGATGCGGAAGGGTATGTGTTCGCGCCGGACGTTTCGGATGAGGAACGGCTGGTTTTTCGTCGCCGGCAAGACTGACGACGTAAACGGAACTATCGCGGGCGCACAAATTCCTGTCGCGCCCGCTCAATCCGGGCACGCATCATGCAACCCTCCGCATGATCATTCACCAACCCCATCGCCTGCATGAAGGAATACATCGTCGTCGGCCCGACGAACTTCCAGCCGCGCCGTTTGAGTTCCTTCGACATGGCAACCGATTCCGGCGAAGTCGATGCCGTCCCCGGATTCGGGTTTTGCCCGGCGGGCTCATAACGCCAGAAAAAGGCCGCCAGCGAGCCTTCCGTTTTCACCATTTCCCGCGCACAACGCGCATTGTTGATCACGGCTTCAATCTTGCCTCGATGACGGATGATGCCCGCATCTTGTAGCAAACCTTCCACATCGCGTTCGGAAAATTCCGCAACGCGCTCAAATTCAAAGCGATCGAAGGCTTTGCGGAAATTTTCGCGCTTTTCCAGAATCGTCCGCCAGCTGAGTCCGGCCTGAAAACCTTCGAGACAGAGTTTTTCGAACAAACGACGATCCTCATCGACCGGCCAGCCCCACTCGGTATCGTGATAGGCAAGATACTGCGGGGTGGCCGCGCACCAGACGCAACGCGAGTTGCCGTCCGAGCCGATGAAAATCTGGGGCATGGTTTTCTCCGTAGAGGGCGGAAAACAAGACTGTACCTTTCGTTCGCTACAATGGGCCATCCACCCACAGAGAGCTGCAGGAAAACAATGACGCCGGAAATTCGCTACACCATCACCCCCCACAATCCCGCTGCCCATTTGTTTCGCATTGCCTGCAACGTTGCCCGGCCTGACCCCGAAGGACAGTCCTTCTATTTGCCCGCCTGGATTCCTGGCAGTTACATGATTCGCGAATTTGCGAAAAACATTGTCACCCTGAGCGCGCATTCAGAAGGCGAGCCGGTCCGTCTGGAAAAACTCGACAAGCACACTTGGCGCACCGCGCCGTTGCCGGCGGGCAGCCCTCTGACCGTGGAATACGAGGTCTACGCGTGGGACCTGTCCGTACGCACCGCACATCTCGACCAGACCCACGGGTTTTTCAATGGCACGAGCGTATTTCTCGGTGTCGTGGGGCAGGAAGAAAAACCCTGTCTGGTGAACATTCAGCCACCCGAGGGCGCGCCGTACCATGCATGGCAGGTTGCCACCGCCTTGCAACCTGCCGAGGCGGAAGAGGGCGCTGCACCAGAACTTGGCTTTGGCCTGTACCGCGCCGAGAACTACGACGAGCTGATCGATCATCCGGTCGAGATGGGCACCTTCACGCACGCGCGCTTCGAGGCGGGCGGCACGCAGTTCGACGTGATGATCACCGGTCGCCACGATTGCGACCTGCCACGCTTGACTGCCGATCTCGAAAAAATCTGTGCATGGCAGATCGAGTTTTTTGGCAAGCCGGCTCCAGTGGATCGTTATCTTTTTCTCACGATGATTGTCGGCAACGGCTATGGCGGACTGGAACATCGTGCATCGACCGCGCTGCTTGCCAGTCGCAAGGATCTGCCGTATCCCGGCATGAAAACGCAGACCAAGGACTACCGCGATTTTCTTGGTCTGTGCAGCCACGAACTGTTCCACACCTGGAACGTCAAGCGCATCAAGCCTGCCGCCTTTACCCCCTACGACCTGAGAACCGAAAACTACACCCAGTTGCTGTGGGCCTTCGAGGGCATCACTTCGTATTACGACGATCTGGCGTTGGTGCGTTGTGGCGTGATCCAACCGGATGATTATCTCGAGTTGCTCAGCGAAACGATCTCGCGCGTACTGCGCGGCACCGGACGACTCAAGCAAAGTGTCGCGGAATCTTCATTCGATGCATGGACGAAGTTCTATCGCCAAGATGAAAATGCGTCCAACGCCATCGTCAGTTATTACGCCAAGGGAGCGTTGGTCGCGCTCGCGCTGGATCTGCAATTACGCAGCGCAAGCCACGGCAAACTGAGTCTGGATGACGTCATGCGTGCCCTGTGGGCGCGGCACGGTACAACCGGCGTCGGCGTGGAGGAAGAGGGCATCTTTGAGCTTGTCGAGGAACTGGCCCGTGACGCCATTTCTGCCGAAG
>DATGNI010000125.1:0-3571 GCA_035306825.1 Azoarcus sp.
CGTGGCCTCAGACAGGAACTCCTGCGGCGCATCCAGGGGAGTGATGACCTGCTCCTTCAACCCGCGCTTGACCAGCGTCCAGGGGATGAAAGTTTCCAACTGCACACCGCCGGCAGAGGCTGAAGAAAGGTACTATCGTCAACTTGCAGCATCCGCTGCGCAACCTGTTTTACTTTAACCAAACCGCCTCCGCGATTTCCGGTGCGATTCAGGTGGTCAGATCAGCACGTACCTTTGTACAAGCTATGTGAGGCGACCCTGTTAACCAGCGACAACACCGCTGCCAACAAGGTGCTCGAAGCGCTGGGTGGGCCGCACGAAGTCACGGCCTTTTTACGTTCCATAGGCGATGAGGTGACGCGTCTCGACCGCTGGGAAACGCAGCTCAACGAGGCCACGCCTGGCGATGCCCGCGATACGACTACCCCGGCGGCGATAGCGACTTCGTTGCGGAAGCTGGTCTTGGGCGATGTGCTGTCCCTTTCCGCGAAAACGACACTGACGCAATGGCTGGTGGATAATAAGGTAGGCGGGCCGCTGCTGCGGGCGGGCATTCCCGCTGATTGGCAGATAGCCGACAGGACGGGAGCCGGTGGACATGGGTCACGAGGTATCGTCGCAGTCGTCTGGCCCCCTGATCACGCTCCAATGACCGTTGCGGTTTACATCACGCAGACACGGGCGGCAATGGAGCAACGCAATGAGGCAATCGCCTCAATTGGCAGCGCCTTGGCTGAGACGCTGCGGCTCAAACGGGAAACGTCACGGTGAGCGCCCGCGCGGCCAGCTGGCGTAGCAGAGCATGGATAAAGAAAAACTCCGTCAAATCAGCGAACTGACGCTTGCACACTATGACCGAAACGCCGAGGCGTTCTGGTCCGGCACGCACGATCACGACGTGAGCCAGAACATCAACGCCCTTTTGCGCTACATCGAAGCTCCCGAGCCGTATGTCATTCTGGATTTCGGATGCGGGCCGGGCCGCGACCTTAAAACCTTTGTTTCGCTTGGGCACCGGGCAGTGGGCCTGGATGGCTCGGCCCGTTTTGTCGAGATGGCGCGCAGGAACTCGGGCGCCGAGGTATGGCATCAGGATTTTCTCGCTCTCGACTTGCCAGCCGAGCATTTCGACGGCGTATTCGCCAATGCCTCTCTCTTTCACGTTCCAACGCAAGAATTGCCGCGTGTGCTTGGCGAACTGCATCGCGCACTCAAACCCGGCGGCGTACTTTTCAGCTCTAACCCGCGTGGCCACAACGAAGAGACATGGAATGGGCAGCGCTATGGCGCTTACCACGACCTCGAAAGCTGGCGTGCGCTGGTGACTGCCGCCAGGTTCACGGAACTCACGCATTACTATCGCCCCGAAGGGTTGCCGCGCGAACAACAGCCCTGGCTCGCGACGGTTTTCCGGCGGATCTGATCTTCTGCGGATGCGGCACGGCCGTGACGGCTAATCCCGCCGCAAAGGCGGCACGGGCGGAAGGGGTGAAAGTCGATCGCTACGGCGGCGGCAACTTCCGTTTCGAGGCCAACTGGTGGGTCAAGATCAAGCACCAGAGTACCGTCGTGATCGCCGTTGTATTGCTTACGGGCATGCTGACGCTCGTAAGCGCCTTGCTCAACATCATCCAGGCAGCACCGTACATTGCGCGGTGGATACGTCAGTCGAAATGACCGGCCCTATTTAGTTGCAGAAGAGCCAGCGAGTACCGGCCTGCCCGATCCACTCGTCTCGCTCAACGCATGTCGAACGCCTCCCGGTACAGACGCACGCCGCGGCCCAGCACGGCCTGCAGGCCGGCCTCAAGACTCTTTGCGAACGCTGCCGGTCCGCAGAACCAGACGTCCATCCGACCATCATCCGGTTCGCAGCTATCCAACACACTTGCGGCGTCGAGCCGTTGTGCTGCGCTTTCATCATGAATGTGCAGCGTGACGTTCGGTGCGGCGGCGCACAGCGTGCGCACCCGGTCAATCAACGGGTCTGTGGCGGCATCGCGCACGCAGTAATGCATCTGTACCGGCGTTGCCAGAGGCTCATGACGCAGGTTTTCCAGCCACGCAAGAAAGGGCGTGATGCCAATGCCGCCAGCCACCCAGACCTGCGCCGCATTGCTGCGACCCTTGCGGTAGTCGAGTCGCCCGTACGGGCCTTCGATCTGTACCGGTTGCCCCACCCGCAGGCGGCGCGCGAGCATACGCGTGTAGTCACCCAGCGCCTTGATCTGAAACACGAGCTGGCGCGAACCGTGCCGCGGCGCACAGGCAATGGTGAACGGGTGTGCCCCCTCGGCACGATCAAATGTCAGGAAGACGAATTGCCCCGCACGGTGGGTTGGCCAATCATCGTCCGGCTCACAGGCCACTTCCAGCACGTTGCCGCGCTCAGTGATCGAAACAATACGGCCGGAATGACGCCGATTTCGACCAATGCGCTGTGCAAGCGACAGCACGGCCGCGGTCGAACCGCCAAAAAGCAGCACGGTCATCAACGCACCTGTGGCGCCGACCCAGTAATCGGCCGGCATCAGGGCCACGGTATGGAACACCAGCACCAGGTAGATCACCGGCATCGCTTTGTGCAGCACCCGCCACGGGCGATACGGAAAGCGTTTCCACAACGCGAGCACTAACAAACCTAGCAACACATAAATGGCCCATTCGCCCATATCCTTTGCTGGTGAGCGCCACGATTGTGCGAAGAATAATGCCGCCGCCTTGGCGGGCCGGCCATCTTTGCCGATCAGGTCGGCCAGTTCGCCACCCCCGAGCTTGATGAACCAATGCGCCGCACCAAAAAGAACGGCAAATATCCCCGCCCATTTGTGCACGTTGTAGATTTTGTCCATGCCACCCAATGGCCCTTCCAGCCAGGTGGGCCGCGTCGCCAGCACCATCACCAGCGACATCAAGCCAATCGACCCTATGCCGGTGAGGTACAAAGCGTGACGCTGCATCAGCCAGGGCCAGGTGCCGGACATGGGATGCACGTAAAGGGCATCCCATGCCCAGGCAGCCGTCAGTATGGCGATGAAAATACCGAGAACGTTCCGCGTCTTCATGATCAGGAGCCTTTCAAGAAGGTGGGTCGGGAGGCCTCCGATGCAGCCCTGGTACGACAGAACCAGAGGCTATCCCGGGGTGATTCGAGCCGGCTGTTGCAGCGATCACGCTGCACGTTGCCGCACGGAATCAGTCGTCGTCGCGCACCTTCTCCTTCACGATTTTTCCTTCCACGGGTTCCATGTAAAGTTTCACCGAGCGCCCCTGGGCGTCTTTCGCCTTGACTTCATAACCGTCTTTTTCGCGTTCGATTTCGCGCACGTCGGTATAGCCGGCCGCCACCACCCGTTCGTAGATTTGGCCCAAATTCAGCCACTGAGATCGCGCTGCCGCGCCACCTGTCGAAGGCGTTGTGGCTTGTGCAACCAGGGTGGCGGCAGTGCTGGAAAGGGTATCGGCCTGTGCGAACGTGAGGCCGGCCATGGCGGCGGCGCCACCCAAAACAATGGCGATTGCGGATTTCTTGATGAGGTTGGACATGATGCGCTCCTTCTGGGTTGAAAAT
>DATGNI010000126.1:0-3978 GCA_035306825.1 Azoarcus sp.
GTGATGGCGCCGGGAATCACAAAAAAATCCGGGTAAACAACGGGTGCGGCAGTTTAACTCACCGTAGAAACAAGACAACCAAGCGCTCGCTGCAGCCGGCAGGTTCGGCTTTGCAGGGCACGCACACGGGTGCGACCACGACCGGAATGGCCGGCGCGTCAGTAATTGATCGAATCCACATCATTTGCGCCGCCGGCGAGGGACAACGTAACCTCATTCGGTGCGCAAATCGCCGTCGCGCCGGCGCGTGTCAGCCAGCCTTGGCGCACGCAATATTGGCGCGGGCCGGGATCGGACGCGACGCGTGCGCGTCCAGGCTGGATTTCAATGCGGGAGACGCCCAGCGGGCCATTGACTTCAATAAACTGCTCGCGCGACAGACTCGCTTCGGCAACGACCTGACCGCCCGCGCGCACCACCACCTTATCCGGCGCACCGCCGTTCCACAGCAACACCACCGAACCGACGCAGATCACTGCAGCCAGTGCGATGGTGGCGAAATCGCCGGGTCGCAGCAATTCACGCCATTCAGCCCCGAGCGCAAATGCTTTCATTGCCCACGATTCTCAAAACGTCGCTCAATCGAGCGATGCCGCACGAGCACGTTGATCTGCCCACGGAACGCTTTCGCCAGTCTTTCGGCAAAATACACCGAACGATGCTGGCCGCCCGTGCAGCCGATCGCTACGGTGAGATAGCTGCGATTGTCGCGCACGAATTCGGGCAGCCAGTCGGCCACGAAACGTCGAATGTCATGTTCCATGCGGTCGACCGCCGGGACGCGAGAGAGGAAATCAATGACCGGCGCATCACACCCGGTCAGCGGCCGCAACACCGGATCGTAATGCGGGTTGGGCAGGCAACGTACATCGAACACCAGATCGGCATCAAGCGGAATGCCGAACTTGAAACCGAAGGACTGGAACATCAACACCAAGCCTTCCGCCGCTTCGGCACCCACAAAATCTTTCACCCAGCCGCGCAAGGTATTGGGCAACAAATCGCTGGTATCCAGGTTGTGCCCAAGCTCGGCCACTTCTTCGAGCAATACGCGTTCCTGCGCGATCGCTTCGGCGAGCGACATGTCGTCACGCGCAAGAGGATGGCGGCGGCGCGTTTCGGAAAAGCGCGCAATCAGCGTCTCGTCGCGTGCATTCAGAAAAATCAGGCGCAGATCGTCCACCTGTTTGCGCAACTCGGCAGCATGTCGCGGCAATTCGGCAATGCGTGCGCCAGAACGCATATCGATCGCTACCGCGACGCGCCGCTCCCCCGAGTCGAATAAATGCTCGACCAGTTGCGGCAACAGCTTCGCCGGCAGATTGTCGATGGCGTAATAGCCCGAGTCCTCGAGCGCTTTAAGCACCACACTCTTGCCCGCTCCCGACATGCCGCTGATCAGCACAAGTTGCATTTCATCCTCCGCTCATTGGCCGTTGCCGGCCGTATCCACCGCAGTGCCCGCTGACGCTTGTGCGTCTGCACCGGCTTCATCCGCGCCATCGAGGCGGTTTCCGCAACCGAGGCAAATGCCCTGCTCCCAATCCGGTTCGCACAATCCGAGACACTCTTCAGCGCTCACACTCTTCCTCCTGCCGTTGCGCAATTTCGGCCATCACATGCCAGCGCTCGGTTCCACTCATGCCGCTCCAGCGCGCGATTTCATCCAGGGTGCGCAGGCAGCCGACGCACCACCCCCTCGCGCCGTCCACCCGGCACACGCCGCTGCAAGGCGAAGCGGGCGCCATGATGGGTTTTTCCGCGTCGCTCACTGTGTGTCGCGCTGCGCCAAACGTGCCGGCGCCACGCGCGAGGCCGGTTGGCGGCCCAACACGCGATTGATCCACACAGCGCTATCCACCACCGCGTCCAGATCAACGCCGGTTTCAATCCCCAACCCCTGAAGCAGCCACAGAACGTCTTCGGTTGCCACATTGCCGGACGCTCCGGGCGCGTACGGACAACCGCCCAGGCCGCCCACCGAAGCGTCATACACCGTGATACCCGCTTCGAGTGACACCAGTATGTTGGCGATCGCCATGCCCCAGGTGTCGTGATAATGGCCCGCCAGCTTTTCGGGCGACACGCGGGCGAGTACCGCATCCAGCATCGCGCGGATCGTCGCCGGATTGCCGCTGCCGATCGTATCGCCCAGCGAAACCTCGTAGCAGCCCAAATCCAGCAAACGCGCGGCAACGCTGGCCACCGCCTGCGGTTCGACCGCACCTTCGTAGGGACAGCCGGCAACGCACGAAACGTAACCGCGCACCGGCAGGCCGGCTTGGGCGGCCGCCGTCAACACCGGCTCAAAACGCCCGAACGACTCTTCAATCGTGCAGTTGATATTGCGCTGGCTGAAGGTTTCCGACGCCGCCGCGAACACGGCCACCTCATCCACGCCAGCCGTTAGAGCGGCCTCGAAACCTTTCAGGTTGGGCGTCAGCGCAGCATGCCGTACGCCCGGCCGACGCGCGGCGTTAACCTGCGCCATCACTTCGGCCGCGTCCGCCATTTGCGGCACCCATTTAGGCGATACGAACGCCGTGGTTTCGATCGTTTTCAGGCCTGCATCGGCCAGTCGCGCAACCAGTTCCGCCTTGACGGCGGCAGCGACCGGTTGCGGTTCATTCTGCAACCCGTCGCGCGGGCCGACTTCCACGATGCGAACATGCTTGGGGTACATGGGATTCAAGAACACGCTGACTCATCCGGTGCCTGCAAGGCCGTTTCAGAAACCGCCTTCGGCAAGCCAGCGTTCGATCTGCGGCAAACGATCCACGCCCCAGAACGGCTCGTCATCAATGACGACGAACGGCGAACCGAACACGCCGTTTTCGATCGCCGCCTCGCACACTTCGCGCAGATGCGACTTCACGGCATCATCCCCCGTGGCGCCGGCAACCGCCTCGGCCGCGATATCCAGCTTCGCGCCCACCGCCTGCAATACCTCGACCTGCGAAATATCCTGATTTTCGGTGAAATAGGCGCGGAACACCTCGCGAGCGAAATCATGCGCGCGCTGCGGATTGCGTGATTCGAGCCAATAGAACACGCGGCAGGCCTGATGGGTGGAGATCGGAAAGGCGTCCGGCATCTGATACGGCAAGCGGAGAAAACGCGCGCTGCGTTCGAGATCGTGTTTGCTGTACGGCCCTTTCAGCGGTTGCGTTGAGAAAGGCTGACCGCCGGTGTGCTTGAATATTGCGCCGAGCAGGAAGGGACGCCATTTCACATCGCGACCATGCTTGGCGGCGAGCGCGTCGATACGCTCAGACATCATGTAGCCGTACGGGGACGAAAAATCGAACCAGAAATCGATTGTGGCGCTCATTACGCAAACTCCTTCGTGAAGATGGAGAGGAAAACCCCGAGGGGAAACGCTGAATAATCATCCAGATGCCGGATGCGCCGCAATGAATCGATCCTGATCGACACAACGCACCCACATTCTGACAGTGTGCCATTTCGAGCCGTTCCCGACCATCGCCGTTACCATTGGCGGTTGCGCCTGGATGGCGGCGGCAGTCTCGCGCGCTTCGCCATTACCATCCTTCACAGCCCCGCAATCGCCCGACCACGCCGGGCGCCTACGTTCCGGAGATGACCCGTGCAGCATACCCCGATCGAATATCCCTTTGCCGACGTTCCCGCTGCGGGTGAGCCGGTGCGCATTGCGCACGGTATATCGTGGGTGCGTATGCCACTCCCGTTCGACGCGCTCAACCACATCAACCTGTGGCTGCTCGACGACGGGGAGGACCTCGCGCTGGTCGACACCGGCTTCGGCGACGACGCCACGCGCGCCTGTTGGACGCACATCCTGGCGGCCAAGGGGCGGCGCGTGAGCCGGATTGTGGTCACTCATTTTCACCCTGACCATCTCGGCCAGGCCGCCTGGCTGGCCGCGCGCGACGAAGCGGAGATCCACATGACCGCGAGTGAATATTGCACCGCCTTGGCCATGTGGCATCAAGTGCC
>DATGNI010000127.1:0-44689 GCA_035306825.1 Azoarcus sp.
GCGGGCAAGCCGCGCGGCAATGGTCCGCGCGGAGGCGGTGGCGCTCGCGGTCGATCCCGTAGCAGCGCTTCCGGCGCGCGGGATTGATTGACGTGTGGGCGCTGTGCATACAGCGCCCATAGGCGCACGGACAGCTTTCCCGGCTGCTGGCTGAATAAACCGACGAGGCGGAGCAGAGCGTTGCTTCCCTCGCGGTCAAGCGTCATGCAATATTGCACCAGGCCCGCGCGACGATCATCGTTGCGCGGGCTTTTTTGATGTCGGAACAGTGTGCGTACCGCTTGCACTCACCGGATTTTCGATTGGATCGAATACGCCAACCTGACGTTGTTTCTGGCTGCCGTTGCACTGTCGCCCGCTGTGGCCGTATCAGGCTGAATGAATCGTGCGTCCAGTTGGCGCGAGGCGACCGGGTGGGCATCATCCCCCACAATTTTTCGGACGCTTTCAGACGATGGCGACGGGCCTTACTGGTGGGCAGGCCAACAGAACCTTCTCCATCCAGTGTTTTGATAGAGAAGGGTTCGCAGGAAGCGGTTATAGGCCCTGTTTCAGGCTTGCCGCAATGAAATCGTCCAACTCGCCGTCGAGTACAGCCTGGGTGTTGCCGACTTCATGGTTGGTACGCAGATCCTTGATACGCGACTGGTCGAGTACATAGGAGCGGATCTGGTGGCCCCAGCCAATGTCGCTTTTGGATTCTTCCAGCGCCTGCTGTTCATTCTGGCGTTTGCGCAATTCCTGTTCGTACAGACGCGCTCGGAGCATCGACATCGCCTCGGCTTTGTTCTTATGTTGCGAGCGGTCATTCTGACACTGCACGACGATGCCCGACGGTTCGTGCGTGATGCGTACCGCCGAATCGGTTTTGTTGATGTGCTGGCCACCTGCGCCGGATGCGCGGAAAGTGTCGATGCGAAGGTCGGCGGGGTTGATTTCCACCTCAATCGAGTCGTCGATCTCCGGATAGACGAACACCGAGCTGAAACTGGTATGGCGGCGCGCGTTGGAATCGAACGGACTCTTGCGCACAAGACGGTGAATGCCGGTTTCGGTGCGCAAAAAGCCGTAGGCGTAATCGCCGGAGGCTTTGATGGTCGCGCCCTTGATGCCAGCGACTTCGCCGTCAGATTCTTCCAGCAGCTCGACATCAAAACCTTTGCGTTCGCAATAGCGCAGATACATGCGCTGAAGAATGCCGGCCCAATCCTGTGCTTCGGTGCCGCCGGCGCCCGCCTGGATTTCGATGAAACATGAGTTCGGATCCAGCGGGTGCGAGAACATGCGACGGAATTCAAGGTCGTGGACCTTGGTTTCGAGTTCCTCCGTGTCGGCTTCGACCGCCTCGATGGTTTCTTCGTCGTTCTCGGCGATGGCCAGGTCGAACAATTCGCGCAGGTCCTTGGACAGGACCGCGATTTTGTTGAGTACCAGCACCACGTCTTCGAGACGACGTTTTTCTCGGTTGATCTCTTGTGCGCGCTCGGGATCGTTCCAGATCTCCGGGTCTTCAAGCGCGAGGTTTACCTCACGCAGTTCGGTTGCCTTGGTATCGTAGTCAAAGATACCTCCGAAGTTCGGATCCGCGGGCGGCGAGGTCCGTGAGTTTTTCGGAGAGGGCGTTGATGCGTTCGGCTTCCATTTCGTCTCTTCTTGGCGGGAGTGTGCGAAACGGGAAGTATACCGGCAGCAACCGGTACGACGCGAATCCGGGGCGAAAATGTATTACGGCCGGGAGCCCGGCCGTCAGTTGTCCGTGCGGAACAGCTCAGAATGTATACCCCAGACCCACCATGAACACCCAAGGATCAATATCGACATCCACCTTCGTCTTGCCCAAGGTATTGTGGCGCAGGGTGGCTTGGGTATCGATGTCGATATACCACACGGCGGTGTTGAACATCAGATGATCATTGATCATGTAGTCCATGCCGGCTTGTGCGGCCAGTCCCCATGAATCGCTCAGGCTCAGGCTGGAAAAGCCGTTGGCTTTCTGTGCGCGGCTGAGTTTTTCGTCAAAAAAGGTCGTGTAGTTGATGCCGGCGCCGACATACGGTTGCCAGCGTGATTCCTTGGTCATCGGGTAATACTGGAGGGTGACGGTGGGCGGCAGATGCTTGACGTCTGCGAGCTTGCCGTCGATTCCGGCGCCTACGCCTTGCACGTTGACCTGATGGCTGAAGGGCGTGGCGGCGAGCAGTTCGATGCCGATGTGATCCGTCAGCTTGTAGGTAAAGGTCAAACCGAGTTGGGTATCGCTATTGACCGTAGCTTTGGTGCCGGCGAGCGAGCCGGTCGCGGAGGTTGAGATGCGCGAGCTGCTGTCATTGGGAGCGACATGCGCGGCACCGGCGCGAACGATGAAACTACCGGCTTCATGCGCCAGAGCGGGCGTGGCGGCGATGAGTGTCGCAGCAAGAATCAGAGCCTTTTTCATGGTGATTTCCCAACTGGGTGATGGAGATAACCATGATATTGATGCGGTTTTAAAGGATGCTGATCCAGATCAAACAAATACGTGATTCAGGCCGGTTCGAAGTGTTCGAACATGAGTTGCAGACTGGTGACGCCATTGTATTCGTTGGCCGAGAGACGGTATGCGGCGTGAATTTCTGCAGGTGCGGATTCAGCAAAGTTGAACTGAATGGCGTCAAAACGTTGGCCGTTTTTCGACAATTGCAGTTTGAGATGCCGTTCTTTGAGCAAGCGTTGGTTGTCGACGCGAAATTTGTCGCTGAACACCGGCGCAGGAAAGCCATGTCCCCAGACTTCTTGTTCGAGCATGCGCGCCGCATCGAGACTCATCCATGCAGATTCCAGGCTGCCGTCCGTATCGATATGGCGGGTGATGTCCGTGCCGCCGAGCAATTCCTGAACGACCTCCTCGAAAGCGGCGGAAAAATCGGCATGGCGATGTTCGGGGATGGTCACGCCGGCGGCCATTGCGTGACCACCGAAACGCAGCAGCAGATCAGGATGGCGTTTGGAGACGAGATCCAGCGCATCGCGCAGATGAAGATTTGGAATCGAGCGGCCTGAACCTTTCAGCTCGCCGTCGTTGCCGTGGGCGAAAGCGAAGGTCGGTCGGTTGAGTTGTTCCTTGATGCGTCCGGCTACGATGCCGATTACGCCTTGGTGCCAGTCTTTTTCAAACAGACAGGCGGAAAGCTTGTCGCCCGGATTGAAATCGTTGAGCTGCGCCAAGGCGTCTTCCTGCATGGATTGCTCAATCTCACGCCGTTCGCGATTCAGACTGTCCAGCTCTTGTGCGATGTTGAGTGCGCGTGCGGAATCATCGGTGATCAGACATTCGATACCGAGACTCATGTCCGACAGCCGGCCGGCTGCATTCAGCCGCGGCCCCAGCGCAAAGCCCATGTCAAAGCTTGAGGCGCGTTGCGCATCGCGCCCGGCAGCAGCGAACAGTGCACGTACGCCCGGTTGCATGCGCCCGGCCCGCATGCGCGCCAGTCCCTGGGAGACGAGAATACGATTGTTCCGATCGAGCCGGACGACATCCGCGACCGTGCCCAGCGCAACGAGATCGAGCAAATCGCCGAGTTTCGGTTCCTGGCCGTTGGAAAAGGCGCTGCGTTCACGCATTTCTGCGCGCAAAGCGAGCAAAACGTAGAACATCACGCCGACACCGGCGATGGATTTGCTCGGGAAATCGCAGTTGGGCTGATTGGGATTCACGATCACATCTGCCTCGGGCAAGGTGTCGCCGGGTAGATGGTGGTCGGTGATCAAGGTTGCGATCCCGAGCCTGCGCGCAGCGGCTACGCCTTCCACGCTGGCGATGCCGTTGTCCACGGTGATCAGCAGCTCCGGCTCCATGCGCGCAGCGAGTTCGACAATCGCAGGCGTAAGGCCATAGCCGTATTCAAAGCGGTTGGGCACAAGGTAGTGAACATCTGCGCCCATCGAGCGCAAACCGCGCATGGCGACCGCGCAAGCGGTTGCGCCGTCGCAATCATAATCCGCGATGATGACCATGCGCGCGCCCGCTTCGATCGCATCGGCGAGCAGTTGGGCGGCTTCGGTCGCGCCGTGCAATGCATGGGGAGGCAATAATCCTGACAGCCGATAGTCGAGCTCCTCGCGACGACGCACGCCGCGCGCCGCATAAATACGGGCGAGAAGTGGATGAACGCCGGATTCAATCAAGGTCTGGACGGTCGGAAAGTGCGCGTCGCGCGGTTGAATACGAGGCATGAGGGTGCGGGTCAGGGAAGGCTTGAATCGGAGCGCGTTCTCAGGAACGCAAAGCGCCATGGTAAATGAGAATGGGCCTTTCAGAACATTACGTGAGTGCAAGGACACAAATGAGAACACTTCGGAGCGCGCCTTGCGGCACAATGACGGCTTTTGACGCACGGAAACCGGATGCGCTACGAAGTACTCGTCGGATTGCGTTATACCCGTTCGCGTAAACGCGCGCAGGGCAGAAACCGCTTCATTTCATTCATCTCAGGGGTGTCCATGTTTGGCACCGGCCTTGGCGTGGCGGCGTTGATCGTTGTGCTGTCGGTGATGAATGGTTTTCAGGAAGAGCTGCGCACACGCATTCTGGGGGTCGCCTCGCACGTTCAGGTCACAGGCTATCAGGGCGATCTCGCTCAATGGCAACCGGTTGCGCAGGAGGTTTTGGAGCATCCATCGGTCCTTGCTGCCGCGCCCTATGTGCAGGAGCAAGGCATGTTGTCTTTCGGAGGCACGGTCCGCGGTACGTTGGTGCGTGGGGTGCTGCCGGAAGATGAAGAACGCGTGGCGGATTTTGCCGACTACATGATCAATGGCGCACTGACCGATCTGGAGGCGGGCCAGTTCGGTATTGTGCTCGGACGGGATCTGGCAATGGCGCTCGGCGTGCGGCAGGGGCAAAAGGTCACGTTGATTGCTCCGCAGGGCCTGGTGACGCCGGCTGCGGTGATGCCGCGGGTGCGCCAGTTTGAAATTGTCGGTATTTTCGAGGCCGGCATGCACGAATACGATTCCGGTCTGGCGCTGATTCACATGCAGGATGCGCAGGCGCTTTATCGGATGGGAAGCGACGTGACGGGCGTGCGGTTGAAGCTCGACGACCTGTTCTCCGCGCCGCGCGTGGTGCGTGACCTGGTCGACACTGTCAGCGCGCCGACGCTGCTGACCGACTGGACGCGCAGCCACGCCAATTTTTTCCGCGCCGTGCAGCTCGAAAAAACGATGATGACCATTATTCTGTTCCTGATCGTCGCGGTCGCGGCATTCAACATTGTGTCGACGCTGGTGATGGCGGTGCAGGAAAAAAGTGCTGATATCGCGATTTTGCGTACGCTGGGCGCGAGTCCCAAATCGATCATGTCGATTTTCGTCCTGCAGGGCGCGATCATCGGCATTGTCGGGCTGATCGGCGGGGTGATTGGTGGTCTGGTGCTCGCCGCCAATCTGGATGTGGTGATTCCGTGGCTCGAAGCCGTGACCGGTGCGACGCTGTGGAACAAGGAAATCTATTACATCAAGGAATTGCCTTCCAAAGTGTTGCCGTCCGATGTGGTGACCATCGTTTCCTTGTCCTTCGTGCTGACGCTGATTGCAACCTTGTATCCCAGTTGGCGCGCTTCGCGCGTGCAGCCGGCGGAGGCGCTGCGTTATGAATGATCACATCAACGCGCCCGTGCTGGTCTGCGAAAATCTGTGCAAGACCTTCCGCGAGGGGGAGGATGCGCTGGACGTGCTGCGCAACATTGATTTCGAGGTGGCGCGAGGAGAACGTCTTTCCATCGTCGGCGCATCGGGTTCGGGCAAAAGCACGCTGCTTCATTTGCTGGGCGGATTGGATACGCCGAGTCGCGGCAAGGTGTCTTTGCTAGGCCACGATTTTTCAACGCTGGGCGACGCGGAGCGCGGTTTTTTGCGTAACCGGGCGCTTGGATTCGTCTACCAGTTCCATCATCTTCTGGCGGAATTTTCGGCGCTTGAGAATGTCGCCATGCCCCTCTATATCCGCCGCATGCCGCGCGCCGAGGCGAACGAGCGGGCCGCCGCAATGCTGGCTGAAGTCGGCTTGGGAAAACGGCTCGATCACACCCCGGGAGAACTCTCGGGGGGAGAGCGTCAACGCGCGGCAATTGCGCGTGCGCTTGTCACCGAGCCTGCCTGCGTGCTGGCTGATGAGCCGACGGGCAATCTGGATCGTCGCACTGCAGATGCGGTGTTCGATCTGATGTTGAAGCTCAACGAAAGCCATCGTACGAGCTTTGTCATCGTCACGCACGATGAACAACTGGCACAGCGTGCCGAACATATTCTTCATCTTGAAGATGGACGTCTGCTGCGCTAGTCGCGGGTAACCGCCCATTCATCAAGGCTGACGACGTTGCTGCTCACGTTTTTTATGCGCGCGGATCATCTGCAGGCGCCACAACCCTCGTAGCGCGAAGTATCCCGCCGTCGACAATACAATCCCGAGCAAAACCAGACCCAGCGCGAGAGGTTTCCCGAGGCTGTACGCCCACAAGGAAAATTCATGGATCCAGTCGCCCATATTGGCGCCATCGAACTGCGGCGGATGTCCGAAGTTGTTGATATCCACCCCCAAAATCAACGCGCCGATGGCATAAGCAGCGAAATACAGCGGCACGATGGTCAGCGGATTGCTGTAGAGCGTGGTTACCATCGCCAGGGGCAGGTTGACGCGCAGGATTACGCTGAGGACGGCCGCACTGAGCATCTGTACGGGGCCGGGAATCAATCCGCAAAATAAACCGATCGCGAAGCCGCCCGCTGCCGAACGGCGGTTCAGATGCCACAGTTCAGAGCGCAGCAGCGTGTTCTGGAATGGGCGTAACCAACGGTTGTTGCGTATCGCTTCACGTCTGGGAAGGTGCTTGCGAAAAAGTTTGCGCATGATGGATATCTTAGCGCCTGCGCTGGCAAACGGTTGCAGGTTCGTAGGACGTTGATCGCAGCATTGAGCTTCTTTTTTGAATAAAAACCCGGCATTTTGCCGGTGTGGTGCAAGGAAATAACTCTCGCCGCTTGTACTTCGGACATGCCATCGACATGATTCCTGTTCATGCGGAGTTCGATTCTTGCCTTTGCGCTCGGCGTGCTCATTTGTCAGGGTCTGACGGCGCTGCCGACGACAAACGCGCTGGTATTCATTGCGATTCTAGCCGTGCTTTGTTGCGGGATGAGGATACGCACAAGCGGCGCAATGCAGCGGGCGTTACTCTTGTGTGCCGCACTGCTGGCGGGTTTCAGTTGGGCAGCCGTGCGGGCAGAGTGGCGTTTGGCCGATGAACTGCCGATGCAACAGGAAGGGCGCGATCTGACGGTTGTCGGCGTGATAGACGGTCTGCCGCAAATGACTGACGGTGTGCGTCGCTTCGTATTCAAGGTGGAAGCGGCTGAAGCGCAGGTGCCGCGCAGAATTCGATTGGGATGGTATCCGCAACGCGGCACGGAAGCCGTCGGGCCGGTTCCGCAACCGGGCGAACGTTGGCAATTGACGGTACGTTTGAAACGTCCGCACGGGTCCAGTAACCCGGGCGGCTTTGATTACGAGGCGTGGTTGTTCGAACGCGGTATTCGGGCCACTGGGTATGTGCGCAACGGTGGGGACAATCGCCGTCTGGACGCATTCGTGCCGGGGTTCATGAACCGCGTGCATCAAGCACGTGCAGCGGTGCAGGCGCGTTTCATCGAACACCTTGACGGCGCGCCACAAACGGGTTTGCTGGTGGCGCTGGCAGTCGGGGATCAGGGCGGAATCGGGGCTGAGCAGTGGAAAACCTTGCGACGTACAGCCGTCGGACATCTGATCGCGATTTCCGGATTGCATGTGTCGCTGGTTGCGTTGGCGGCAGGGGGTCTCGTAAGTGGCTGCTGGCGGCGTTCCGCGACGCTGACGCTGCGTATTCCTGCCCGGCGCGTGGGAGCGATTGCAGCGTTTGTCGCTGCATTGGCCTACGCCCTGATGGCGGGGATGGGTTTGCCGGTGCGGCGCGCAATCACGATGTTGGCAGTGGTGGTTATCGCACTGCTTACCGGGCGTCAGGCTGCGACGTCTCGGGCCTTGTCATTGGCATTGTTGTGTACGCTGCTATTGGATCCGTGGTCCGTGTTGTCCGCCGGTTTCTGGCTGTCCTTCGGTGCTGTGACGGTGATTTTTCTGGTGTTGGGCGGCCGGCTGGAAAAAGCGCAGGGAATACGTTCAGCGGTGCGCATCCAACTTGCGATCACTTTGGCTCTCGCACCGATGTTGTATGCACTGTTCGGCCTGTTTTCGTTTGCCGGCCCTCTTGCCAATGCGTTTGCGATTCCGCTGGTGAGTTTCATCATTGCACCGCTGACCCTGTTGGCAATGCTGCTTCCATGGCCGTGGATTCTGCATACGGCACATCTCGCAACCGCCTGGATGATGCGTGCGCTGGATTGGCTTGCCGACCAGCCGCTTGCGCTATGGCATGGGCCACAGGTTCCGTGGCCGCTGATTCTGCTGGCGGGCTTGGGCTGCCTGTGTCTGCTGATGCCGCGCGGCACGCCAGGGCGTTTCGTCGCGCTGTGCATGTGTCTACCGATGCTGCTGTGGCAGCCGTCCCGTCCGCAGCCGGGGGCGATGCAGGCGACGGTTCTTGATGTGGGGCAAGGGTTGGCAGTGTATGTGCAAACGGCAAGACATGCGTTGTTGTTTGATACCGGGCCGCGATACGGTGCGCATGCAGATGCGGGCGAACGTGTGTTGATACCCGCTTTGCGCGCGGCAGGCGTCAGGCAACTGGATGGCGTGGTGTTGTCGCACGGCGATGCCGATCATGTCGGTGGGGCCGATTCCCTTTTCAAAGAAATTCCGTCACGCCGGATATGGGGCGGGGCGGACGTGGAGGGACAGTATGAGGATTGCGTGGCAGATACCGCGTGGGAATGGGACGGCGTGCAGTTCCGTTTTCTGCATCCGGCTGCTGACGACAGGCTTGAAAAACGCAATGATGGATCGTGCGTGCTGCAACTGACGGCAAACGGGGGTTCCCTGCTTTTGCCTGGTGATATCAGTATGACGGCAGAGCGGATTCTGCTGGAACGACAGGGCGCGGCGCTGGCCAGCGAAGTGGTGGTTGCGCCACATCATGGCAGCAAAAGCTCATCGTCGCCGGCGTTCGTTACAGCGGTGGCGGCGGAGCATGTCATCCATTCGGTCGGCATGCTCAACCGCTACCGTCATCCGCACCCCGACGTGTGGGCGCGATGGGATGCGGCGGGCGCGCGCAACTGGCGCACGGACGGGCAGGGGGCAATACGTCTCGAAATCGACGAGCAGGGGGTGCGTATTGCTTCCTGGCGAGAAGAAAATCGGCGCTATTGGCACGGCCGCTAGGCCGCAAAGGCCGGCTTAACTGTCGGCGAGCTTGAAGCGGATGGAAGCGGAGTTGATGCAGTAGCGCAAACCCGTTGGCGCCGGACCGTCTTCGAAAACGTGGCCTAGATGGGCACCACATTGTTCGCAATGCACCTCGGTGCGAACCATGCCGTGAGACACGTCACGCTCTTCCTCGATGTTCTCGGGGGCGGACGGAGCCGAGAAGCTCGGCCAGCCGCAACCGGCGTCAAATTTGTGTTCGGAGTGGAACAGCGGAGCGTCGCAACATACGCAGCGGTATTCACCCAGCTCCCAGTGGTCCCAGTATTCGCCTGAAAATGCGAACTCGGTACCTTGTTTACGGGTGACGTGAAATTGTTCCGGCGTGAGCTCGGCAGCCCATTGTTCGTCGGTTTTTTCAATTTTTCGACTCATTGTGCGGACTCTTTGTTCAAGCGCGTCTCGATGCGCGCGGGTGAATCACAGGAAATCAACACCATGCCATCTAATGAAGATGGCGCGGCATCTCTTCGCCGCGACCTTCAGGCATTTCGGCATGGATGGTTTCGCCCTCGGCAGAGGGATACATGGGCGCGCCGCAATCATCACAGAATTCGAGCGGAAAGCGATGATCGAGATAAATCACCTCGCCCACTCCGCAGGCGCGCAGCACGGTTTCGATTTGTCCTGGAATGTCAGCGGATTCATCCTCTACGCCAAGCAGTGGCCAAACCACGCCGTGTACGATGCCATCTTCGTCGCGACGCGAGAAGCCGATGCGGTATTCCTCGAGTTCGCGGTCGTGAAACGGGGCGATCACGGCACGCAGATTGGCGACAGGGGTTTCGAGTTCAGCGCTGAGAAAAGCGGCCGAGGCCTGGATTGCGTACGGGCGGCTTTCGCGATCCGCCTGACGGCTGGCGGCGAAATAGGCTTCAGGCAGAACGACTTCGGTGGCGCACCCGGGCAGCAATGGCACGAGGCTGGCGCCTCCCTGACTGCGCCAATGAGCCAGCGCCTCGTCGCGGCTGCCGTTTTCTTCCTGCCAACTGAAAAAGGGTTGGCCTTTGGGAACGGCGACGGCCGCGAGCAGATAGCGCGTATCGGACAGAAAGTGTGCGGTTTCGGGCAGGTTCTTGGATTCTATATGCAGATTGGTGTCCGCAAGCGCAGCCTGGCCGAGCGTTGCGGCAAAGGTGGCGCTTGCGCAGTAACCGTGCGGCAGCTGGTCGGGGCTGAAAAGGAAATCAGCGAGCGCGAGCTTTGCGCCGGGGGCAAAAACGTGGGCGGCCAGATGCGCGCGCAGATTTGCGAGTATGGCCGGTGGGATGGTGGTGGCTGGAATGCGGAAGTGGGACCAGGCGAGGATCGGGGCGCCGACGAGCAAAACGTCGTGCTTGGCATCCAGCGTGGAACGGAATTCTGTCCGGAATTCAATGAAGTCGGCGAGACTTTCGTAGCCATGCGCGTCACTGGCGAGCTGGTCGAGCGCTGCGTTGAGCGCATTTTCGTCCTGTTCTTCGAGCAGATGATCGATGGCCTCGACGAGCTGTCCGTCCCAATAACGGTCTTCGGCAATGCTGCCGGAAGAGGCCAGACCGGTAGCCAGGCGGATCAATTGTTCGGCGTCGCGACCCAGGCTGCTGCGACGTTTGAGGCGGTTGCGTTTCATTGTCATTGTTGTGCTGTGTTCCATAAGGCGCCGGTGGGGCGTGAAGCGGTCACCAAGTGTGACGTTCGAGGCCGATCGCCTGCATGATGGTAGCCGAGATCTCCTCAATCGATTTGGCGGTTGAGTCGACCCACGGGATGTTTTCATTACGCAAAATCTTTTGCGATGCAGCAATTTCGTGGCGGCAGTTGTCAAGCGAGGCGTAATGGCTGCCCGGCCGGCGTTCGGCGCGGATCAGGGCGAGGCGCTCGGGGGCAATCATCAGGCCGAACGATTTGCCGCGATGACGGTCAAGCGCCCGGGGCAGGCGCATGCGTTCGAAATCTTCCGGAATAAGCGGATAGTTGGCGGTCTTGATTCCGAATTGCAACGCCAGATAGAGGCTGGTGGGCGTTTTGCCTGAACGCGACACGCCGACAAGGATGAGATCTGCCTGCTCGAGAGCGCTGTCTGAGCTGATGCCGTCGTCGTGCGACATGGTGTAGTTGATGGCCTCGATGCGAGCATGATAATCGGAGCTTTCGTCCATGCTGTGAGAACGGCCGACGATATGCGAGGCCGGGGTTTCTAATTCTTCTTCAAGCGCTCCGATGAATTGTTGGAACAGATCGATATACAGTGCGCCGCTTTGCCGTAATGTGCGGATGATAGCTGGATTGATCAAGGTACTGAAGATGATCGGGCGTACGCCATCAAGCTCAGCGGCGCGTTTGATGCGCGAGACACAAGCGAGGGCGCGATTGGCGTCGTTGACGAAAGGGATGCGGATCTCGTGAAAACGCGTTTCCGGAAACTGCGTGAGCAAGCTTCTGGCGAGAGTTTCAGCGGTGATCCCGGTGCCGTCGGAGATGAAAAAAGCGGTGCGCACAGGTCTGGTTTGCAATGTATGTTTGAAAAAGTGGTTGCCGTCAATCCGGGATAACATGATTCTGCACTGCAGCAGAAGAGAGATAAAATTTGCGCAGGTCGGACTGTTCGCGCCTTGTCTTATTTCATAACCGTCACGCGAGGACGATTCATGACTACCCCTTACGTCATTCCCCTCAACGAATTGCGCATGAGCGATGTCGAGCAGGTCGGTGGCAAGAACGCTTCTCTTGGAGAAATGATCAGCCAGTTGCCTGACAGTGTGCGCGTGCCGGAGGGTTTCGCCACCACGGCCGACGCCTATCGTGAATTTCTCGCGCATCAAAGTCTCGCGGATCGTATCCAGACGCGGCTCGCAGACCTGGATGTCGATGACGTGGTCGCGTTGGCCGAAGCGGGTGCGGAGATTCGCTCCTGGATCGTTGAGACGCCGTTTCCGCCTCGGCTCGAGCAGGAAATCCGTGTTGCGTATGAGGCGCTCAGCGACAACGGCAGCTTTGCGGTACGTTCGTCCGCCACCGCCGAAGACTTGCCCGACGCCTCTTTTGCCGGTCAGCAGGAATCCTTCCTCAATATACACGGCTACGAACAAATTCTGCGCGCAATCAAGGAAGTCTTTGCGTCGTTGTACAACGACCGCGCGATTGCCTATCGCGTGCACAAGGGGTTCGAGCACCACGTGGTGGCGCTGTCGGCAAGTGTGCAACGCATGGTGCGCTCCGACCAGGGCGCTTCCGGTGTGATGTTCACCCTGGATACGGAATCCGGCTTTAACGAGGTGGTCTTCATCACCGCCTCCTGGGGGCTGGGCGAGACCGTGGTGCAGGGCGCGGTGAACCCGGATGAGTTTTACGTGCACAAGCCCATGTTGGCGGAGGGTAAATCGGCCATCGTGCGCCGTAACCTGGGCTCCAAGCTGGTCAAGATGTTGTTTTCCGATGAGCGCGAAGCGGGTCGGTCGGTGCGCACGGTGGAAGTGGCCGAAGCCGAGCGCCAGCGTTTTTCGTTAACGGACGAAGACGTGCTGGAGCTGGCGCGCTATGCGGTGATCATCGAGCGGCATTACGGACGGCCGATGGACATCGAGTGGGGTAAGGATGGTGTGGACGGCAAACTCTACATTCTGCAGGCCCGCCCCGAGACGGTGAAATCACAGGCCGCCGCGCACATGATGGAAAAATACTACCTCAAGCAATACGGCAAAACGCTGGCCCACGGTCGGGCGATCGGTCAGAAAATTGGTGCGGGCACGGTGCGTATTGTCGCCCATGCCGCCGAGATGCACCGTGTGCGCCCCGGCGATGTGCTGGTCACTGACATGACCGACCCGAATTGGGAACCGGTGATGAAACGGGCGGCGGGCATTGTGACCAACCGCGGCGGACGCACCTGCCATGCTGCGATCATCGCGCGCGAGCTGGGCATTCCGGCGATCGTCGGCTGTGGTAACGCAACGGAGGTGCTGGAGGAGAATGAAGAGGTCACGATATCCTGCGCCGAGGGCGATACCGGCTACATTTATCGTGGCCGGCTCGACTATGAGGTGATCACCACGGACGCCGGCAACCTGCCTGAAATCCCGCTCAAGCTCACGATGAACGTGGGCAATCCGGAGCTGGCTTTCGAGTTTGCGCAGATCCCCAACCATGGGGTGGGCCTGGCGCGTCTGGAATTCGTGATCAACAACATGATCGGTATCCACCCGAAAGCCGTGCTCGAATTTGATCGTGTGTCCGCGAGCCTGCAGGAAGAAATCGAGCGTCGCGCCCGGGGCTATGCCAGTCCGCGGCAGTTCTATGTCGACAAACTGGCTGAAGGCATCGCCACCATCGGCGCGGCGTTCTGGCCGAAACCCGTCATTGTGCGCACCTCGGATTTCAAGTCCAACGAATATCGCAAATTGCTCGGCGGGACGATCTACGAGCCCGAAGAAGAAAACGCCATGCTCGGTTTTCGCGGCGCTTCACGCTATATCGCGCAAAGTTTCCGGGACTGTTTCGAAATGGAGTGCGAAGCGCTCAAGAAGGTACGCAACGAAATGGGGCTGACCAACGTTGAGGTCATGATTCCGTTTGTGCGCACCTTGGGTGAGGCTGATGAAGTGATTGCCTTGCTCAAGGAAAATGGCCTGGAGCGCGGCCGCGATGGCCTCAAGCTGGTGATGATGTGCGAGATTCCGTCCAACGCCTTGTTGGCGGACGCCTTCCTTGAACGTTTCGATGGTTTTTCCATCGGTTCGAACGACCTGACTCAGCTCACGCTGGGACTGGATCGGGACTCAGGTCTGGTTGCTCATGCTTTCGATGAGCGTGATCCGGCCGTGAAGATGATGTTGTCGATGGCGATCAACGCGTGCAACCAGGCCGACAAATACGTGGGCATTTGCGGGCAAGGGCCATCCGACCATTCTGACTTTGCGGAATGGCTGATGGAAGAGGGGATTGGCAGTCTGTCGCTCAATCCCGACACTATTGTCGATGTCTGGCTGGCGTTGGGCGCGCACGAGAAATCCTGAAAAGTTCGAACTTTTGAAAACAAACGCGGTCTTTCAAGCCGCGTTTCGTTTGTTTACAGGACATATTTCCTTTTGCGCGGCACAATCCCCTCTTGCCTTCGCGCATCATTCTGGTGTTACATTGAAAAACATTTTTTACACAGATCCGCCTGTTCAGGATGAGCGAGTGGCTTGCCTCGCGTCGGACGGGCAGAAAGACCTGCAGTCTGGGGAACAGAATTTGGCTTTCGTCATTCTTTCGGCCGGTGCACTTACCCGTTCAAAACCGCGCACGCTGAGTCTCCGCGCAGTAGGTTTTGCGTCGATCGGGCTGGCGCTGCTCGTGCTTGGTGCAGGGGTGGCGATTGGTCATCACATGGCGGGCGGCGCTTTGCCGACGGCCTTCGTCGCGCAACCGGCTCCCGAAGCCCATGTAGAAACCGTGGCGGTCGAGCCTTCGATTGATTTTGATGGCAGCCTGTTGATTAACCGTTTTGGTGAATTGTCGGGCCGCATGAGCCAGCTTGAAGCGGAAGCGCGTGAGCTGGCCAGCCGAGTGGAAGAAATTAAAGGCGTCGCTGAAACCGATGACGCAGAGTTGCAGGGCGGCCGTGTGGCGCGCACTCCACCGGGGGCGCCGGCGGGCGGCCCGTTGTTGAGTCCGCGAAACAGGGTTGAGGGTGAGCTCGATTCGCATTCCGAGCATATTGATGGCAGTTTGTCCTGGCTCGAGAAAGAAATCGAACGGGTTGCCGGGTTGATGGAAGAAGTCGACCGTGAAGTACTCGCGCTGAACATTGCCCACATGGCACGTCCGGGGCGCGAGCCGGTGCGAGGTCATGCACAGACGTCCGCCTTTGGCACGCGTATTGATCCGTTCACCAAGCGGCGCGCTTTTCATAGTGGAGTCGACTTTCCGGCCCCAACCGGCACGCCGATCTATGCCAGCGCGGGTGGGCGCATCATCTATGCAGGCTGGCGTCGTGCTTATGGCAACACGGTCGAAATCGATCACGGCGACGGCCTGGTGACGCGTTATGCACACGCTTCCAAGGTGCTGGTCAAGAAAGGACAAGTTGTGATGCCTGGCGAAAAAATCGCAAAAGTCGGTTCGACCGGACGTTCGACCGGCGCTCATTTGCATTTCGAAATCCTGCGCGACGGTCGCTTCGTCAATCCCAAGGCCTACCTCGCGCAGTTCTGATCTGATGGCTTCCGGCAAGCGTTCGATTGAACGCACCCTTTCCAGCCGTCCTGTCCAAATTGTGTCAGAAGACATGCTTGTGCGGGCGCGCCGACGCACGCTCCTGCTGTTGGTGCTTGCGGCAGCGTGTGGGGCGGTGGCGTATCATTACGCGACCTTGCCGCTGCGGGCGGAGCAACTGGATCAGTATTTGCAGGAGGCTCGGCTGGAGCGCGAGGAAATTCATGCGGCGCTTAAAGGCGTCCGCACCGATCTTGATATCGCGACGGCCACGCGCGAAGAGCTGGAAGGAAAAGTGCAGGCGCTGACAGAGCGCAACCAGCAATTGCGCGAAGAGCTGGAGTTCGTCAAAGCCGCTGCTGCCGACGATGCGAAATGATAGTCCACGAAAATGGAGTGAGATATGTTCGGAGGCGGCCGGAAAAAGAAGGGCGCGATTGAAAGCACCAAGCTCTCCAGCCTGATTGCAGACAACCTACAGGTCGTGGGGGATCTGCATTTTTCTGGCGGGCTTCGAATTGATGGACGCATCGAAGGGAATGTTTCCGGCACACCGGGCGGCAAAAGCCTGATCGTGCTGAGCGCGAACGGCAGCATCGCGGGGAATGCCAAGGTGTATGACGCAGTGATCAACGGCACCATAGTCGGTGACATCGAGGTGGAGCATTTCCTTGAGTTGCAGTCCAATGCGAAGATCTCCGGCAATGTGCGTTATCGCCAGTTGCAGATGGCGTGTGGAGCCGTTGTCGACGGCAATCTGACGTGTGTTGCCGAAGAAGAGCAGGCAAAGGAACCGACTCCGGCGGCCGTTTTTTCCGAGACGCACGTGGAAGAACTTGTCAGCGGAGCCGAAAGAGGTGAGCCGGAATTGATGGAAGAAGCCGTCAAAGGGCGCTGAATCCCGTCAAGATGGAAGCCTTCTGAGTCTGTCTGGCCCGGACCTGCGAAAACAGGTCGGCAAGGATTAAGGCGAATGGAGATAGGCCCTGTATAATGTGCGCCTTTGGCGGCGGGCCATTGGGGCCGGCTGCGTTGTTTTCTCCGGCCCTCTCGATGACCGAAATTCTCAGGCTGCGCGGCGGCGCGGCATTTTCTTCCGCGCGTCTCGCGCGTCTCCTACCTGCTGTTGTCGAACGCGTTCCCGAGGTTCGACGCATCACGGCTACATACTGTTTTTTCATTGAATGTAGAGATTCGCTGACAGCGTCTGAAAGGACGCATTTGTGCGAGTTGCTCGATGCGGAGGAAATGGCGGACACCACGGATGGGGCCGCGCTTGTCACCGTTCCGCGCCTCGGCACGATTTCGCCGTGGTCGTCGAAAGCGACCGACATCGCACACCAGTGTGGCTTCAACAAACTCGTGCGGGTTGAGCGCGGCATTCAGTGGACGTTTCCGGGTTTGCGAGACTTGAGCGCCGACGAGCGTGCATTGCTGGCGCCGCTGCTGCACGATCGCATGACTGAATCGGTGCTCGCCACGCTGACAGAGGCCGACGCGCTCTTTCATCATTATGCGCCCCAGCCGCTGACCACCATCGCCATACTGGAGAAGGGGCGCGCAGCGTTGCTGGAGGCCGACACCGAACTCGGTCTGGCGCTGTCCGAAGATGAAGTCGACTATTTGTTCGACTACTTCAGTCGCATCCAACGCGACCCGACCGACGTCGAACTGATGATGTTCGCGCAGGCCAACTCCGAACACTGTCGTCACAAGATTTTCAACGCCGACTGGGTGGTCGACGGCACGCCAATGGACAAGACCTTGTTCGGCATGATCCGCGAGACGCACAAGGCACATCCCGAGGGCACCGTCGTCGCGTACTCCGACAATGCGTCGGTCATTGAGGGCGCGGAGGCCGATCTTCTGTTTCCCGCCAGCGACGGTGAATGGCGTTACCAGCGCGATCTGACACACATCATTGCCAAGGTTGAAACCCATAACCACCCCACCGCAATATCGCCGTTTCCGGGCGCAGCGACCGGTTCGGGCGGTGAAATCCGTGACGAGGGCGCGACCGGTCGAGGCTCGCGTCCGAAGGCCGGGCTGACCGGTTTTTCCGTGTCGAACCTCAATATTCCGGGCTTTTCCCAACCGTGGGAAGAGGACAACGGAAAGCCGGAACGCATCGCTTCCGCACTCGATATCATGATTGAAGGGCCGTTGGGCGGGGCGGCGTTCAACAACGAATTCGGACGTCCGAATCTCACCGGTTATTTCCGCACGTTCGAGCAGAAAATCGCGGGTGAGGTGCGCGGGTATCACAAGCCCATCATGATCGCGGGCGGTCTCGGCAACATTCAGGACGAGCAATCGCTCAAAATCGAGTTTTCGCCGGGAACGCTGTTGATTCAGCTTGGCGGTCCAGGCATGTCCATTGGTTTGGGCGGCAGTGCGGCTTCGAGCATGGCGACGGGCACCAACACGGCGGACCTCGATTTTGCCTCGGTCCAACGCGGCAACCCCGAAATTCAGCGCCGCTGCCAAGAGGTGATCGATACGTGCTGGCAGCAGGGTGGCAACAATCCGATTTTGTCGATTCATGACGTCGGTGCCGGCGGGCTCTCCAACGCCATGCCGGAACTCGCTGATTCGGCGCATCTGGGCGCGCGCTTCGAACTGCGTGAAGTGCATATCGAAGAGCCCGGCATGAGTCCTCGGGAAATCTGGAGCAACGAATCCCAGGAGCGATACGTTCTGGCCGTTGCGCCCGAGCGTCTGGCTGATTTTCGTGCAATCTGCGAGCGTGAACGCTGTCCGTTCGCGGTGCTCGGCGAAGCCACGGACGATGGTCGCCTGACAGTAACGGACCGTCATTTTGAAAACCGTCCGGTCGATATGGAAATGCAGGTCTTGCTCGGCAAGACGCCGAAGATGACGCGCAATGTTTCTCGCCGCGCAGTCCATCTGCCGCCCTTCGATCTCACCGACCTTGATGTGCGCGAAGCCGCCTTTCGCGTCTTGCGTTTGCCAACGGTTGCGAGCAAGAACTTTCTCATCACCATTGGCGACCGCTCCGTTGGCGGGCTGACCGCGCGTGACCAGATGGTGGGTCCGTGGCAGATTCCGGTGGCTGATGTGGCCGTGACCTCCATGGATTTCCGCGCGTATCACGGCGAGGCTTTTGCGATGGGCGAGCGTACGCCGTTGGCCTGCCTGGATGCACAAGCTTCAGGCCGCATGGCGGTGGGCGAAGCGATGACCAACCTCGCCGCCGCGGATATCCCCGCGATCGGTCGAGTCAAACTGTCTGCCAACTGGATGGCCGCTGCCGGCCATCGCGGTGAGGACGCGAAGCTTTTCGACACGGTCGAGGCCGTATCGACTTTTTGTCAGCATGTCGGACTCGCAATTCCGGTGGGCAAGGATTCGCTGTCGATGCGTAGTGCCTGGCAGGAAAACGGCGAAGACAAAGAAGTCGTTTCGCCCTTGTCGCTGGTGGTCACGGCTTTTTCACCGGTTGTCGATGTGCGTCGCACGCTGACCCCGCAACTGGTGCTGGAAGAGGGGCTCGAAACCGAACTCCTGCTGATCGATCTCGGTCATGGTGCCAACCGTTTGGGCGCTTCCGCGTTGGCACAAGTGTATGGCTCGGTGGGTGAAGAGGCGCCGGATGTCGCGCCGGAAACACTCAAAACCTTCTTTGAGCTGATCCAGCGGTTGCGCCGTGACGAGCTGTTACTGGCCTATCATGACCGCAGCGACGGAGGTCTGTTTGCGACGCTGGTCGAGATGGCTTTTGCCTCGAAATGTGGCCTGTCGATCGTTCTCGATACCGTCTGTTATGACGCTCACAGCAACGACGTTGACGGCCTCGAAAAACAGCCCGATACGCTCAAGGGCCGTTTCAACGACAACATTTTCAAAGCCCTGTTTGCCGAGGAGCTTGGCGCGGTGGTGCAGATTCGTCGCGAAGACCGCGCTCGTGTGGCGGAGGCGCTGCGTGCGGCGGGGCTGGATTACCATTTCATCGGCGAGCCCAATGCGCTTGATTCGATTCGCCTGCGTCGCAACGCGAAATTGGTGTTCGAGGCGACACGCGTAGAACTCTTGCAGGCATGGTCCGAAACCAGCTATCGCATGGCGGAGCTGCGCGACGATGCCGAATGTGCGCGTGAGGAATTCAACGCTTTGGCCGATACTGATGACCCCGGTTTGTCCGTGGCGCTGAGCTTCGACCCTTCCGAGGATGTTGCCGCGCCGATGATCGCTCGCGGGAGTCGGCCAAAAATTGCGATTTTGCGCGAGCAAGGCGTGAATTCACAGGCTGAAATGGCGGCCGCCTTTGAACGTGCGGGCTTTGCGCCGTTTGATGTGCATATGTCCGACTTGCAAACAGGACGTCACGATCTTGCCGATTTCCACGGCTTTGCTGCATGCGGCGGTTTTTCCTATGGCGACGTCTTGGGAGCCGGGCAGGGGTGGGCCAAATCCATCCTGTTCAATCCGAAATTGCGTGAAGCCTTCGAGCGCTTTTTCGGTCGTCCGGACACGTTTGCGCTTGGCGTGTGCAACGGCTGTCAGATGATGGCCCACCTCGCGCAGATCATCCCCGGAGCGCAGCACTGGCCGACTTTCCAGCGCAACCGGAGTGAGCAGTTTGAAGCGCGCTTCGTGATGACGGAAATTATCGACAACCCGTCGATTTTCTTCCAGGGCATGGCCGGCAGCCGTATGCCGATCGTCGTCAGTCATGGTGAAGGACGCGCGGTATTCACGTCTGAAGAGGCTCGCGCGAATGCGTTGGCGACGATTCGGTACATCGACAATCATGGCGTACCGGCGCAGAAATATCCGGCCAACCCGAACGGCTCCCCTGATGGTCTGACCGGTTTCACGACCTCCGATGGACGTTTCACGATCATGATGCCGCACCCGGAACGTACTGCCCGCACGGTACAAATGAGCTGGGCGCCGACTACATTGGGTGAGGATGCTCCCTGGATGCGAATGTTCCGCAACGCGCGGGTGTGGTTGGGTTAATAGAGTGCGTACGAATGTAAGCGAACTCGTTGGGCCCTTTCGGAATGTAAATGACAGCGTTTTTATTGTGATTGTGCTGTTAGCATGAAAACGTCTTATCTCGAAGGAGAATGTTCATGCGAAAACAGGTACGCAGGTTACTGACCTTGATGGTTGTACCACTGGCTTTGCTTGTGGTTGGCTGCGACGAACCTGGTCCAGCCGAACAAGCGGGTGAAAAACTCGATGAAGCCGCCGAGAGTATCAAAGACACGATCGAGCCAGATGGCCCGGCCGAAAAGGCAGGCGAAGAAATCGACGAAGCTGTGGATAACGTGACCAACTGATGCGGGAGGCTTAGCCATGTTGAGTTGGACCCTGCTGTTCCTTGTCATCGCGATTGTTGCTGGTGTCCTCGGTTTTTCAGGTGTGGCCGGCACCGCAGCGGGCATCGCGAAAGTCCTGTTTTTTATCTTTCTCATATTGCTTGTTATCTCGTTGTTCACGGGCCAGAGCGCAGTTTGAGCGCAGCCCTTGAGGATCAGGCTCAGCCCGTCCCGCTACAGTCGGGACGGGCTTTTTATTCCATTTGATTTTTGTGACCGTGATGGGCACATTTTAAGGGTGCATTCTGGAGGCTCTGTTGCGCCAGATGCGGGACGTAACTGAACTGTCGTGTGAGACAGAGCAAAATGTAACCAAGACGATCGCTTTGTAACCCGATCGCATAGCCGGCGTTGTAACAGGTAAACTGCACGCCGTAAAAACATCAAACAGCAAGGAGGAAATCATGAAAATTCGCACTCGTGTTCTGCCGGCCCTGATGGCCGTGCCGTTTTTTGTTCTGGTCGCTTGCTCGGATCCTGAAACAGAACAGGTCGATCGTGATACCGGTACGGCCGATCAGATGGATGGGCAGGTTGATCAGCCGGTGGGTGGCATTCAAGGTGACACCAACCCGGGCCTTGACGCTCAGGATCAGCCCGATAACAGCATGCTGATGGACGAAGAGACCACCGAGGAAATGGCTGAAGAGGTCGATGGAAAAGGGCCGGGCGAGCGCTTTGGCGAGAAAGTCGACGAAGTAGTGGAAGATGCGGAAGAGGCTGCGCGTGAAAGCGTCGAGAACGCTGGCGAGCCGCACGACTCGACTGAGGAAGACGTTCCCGCAAACTGATCGCGTAGTTCGGTTGGAAAATCGAATTCCTGTGCGGAAGCCTCCGCACAGGAATTTTTGCGTTTGGCTTTCGTTTTTTCATCTCTCGCATCCGTATACACTGAGCGTACAGATCGTTCGAGAAATTTTCCTTTAGCTGTTTTTATCTTGCAGAGTTGAGAATCCCGATGAAAAAAACTGTTCTGTTGGCCACTGTTTTGTTTGGCCTGTCCTTGGCCACACCTGCGTTTGCTGAAGTGGATATTGACAATCCGTGGGTGCGTTCAACCGTCCCGCAACAGCAAAGTACAGGCGCGTTCATGACGATCACTTCGGATGTTGACGCGCGTCTGCTCGAAGTGCGTTCCCCGGCTGCGGAAACGGTTGAGCTGCACACGATGGAAATGGAAGACGATGTCATGCGCATGCGTTCCGTCGATACGATTGAGCTGACGGCGGGTGAGCCGGTTGAACTCAGACCCGGTAGTTTTCACGTCATGCTGATCGGTCTGGTCGAACAGGCAAAAGAAGGGGATACCATTCCGCTCACTTTGGTCTTCGAAAGCGCTGAAGGCGAACAAACGTTGGATATCGAAGCCGAAGTCCGCGCGTTGACGCAGCGGCACGACCATTCTGGACATTGATGGCTGGAAGACGGCTGTATGTGCGCGTCAATGAAAGCGCAGGCCGCAACGTTTGGCGGATTTTTGGGGCATTTTCGTAGGCGAGGGAGCCCGGTTTCGCGCAATTCACTCTTTGCATTGTGAGCTGTTTGCAGGCGAACCCCGCTTTTTGATGGTGGTTGTCCGTGAAGAATACCCCTGATCGGACAACCTTCACATTCCTGAATAAATGGGCCCCTCACCTCCTTGAGGCGGCACCCATTCGATGTTTTGCAGCGGGTCTTTGATATCACAGGCTTTGCAGTGCACGCAGTTTTGCGCGTTGATTTGCAGCCGTGAGGAGACAGCGTTTTCAACAATTTCATATACGCCGGCGGGGCAGTAACGCTGCTCCGGTGCCGCGTAGTGCGTGAGATTGAAGGCGACCGGTATTGTTGAATCCGCCAGTCGAAGATGACACGGCTGATCTTCTTCATGGTGAGTGTTGGAAAGAAAGACGGACGAAGGCAGATCAAAGCTCACCCGGCCGTCCGGTGCGGGGTACGCGATGCGCACGGCCTCGCTGGCCGGGCGCAATGAAAGGTGGTCGGCCGTGCGCCGGTGAAAGGTCCATGGAGCCTTGCCGCGCAGCATGAGCTGATCCACGCCGAACAGCAGGCTGCCCATCCATATTCCTTTTTTCATCAGAGGCTTGAAGTTTCGGGCGCGTTGCAGTTCCGCGTGCAGCCAGCTGTTTTGAACGCGCTGGGGATAGCTCGTGAGTTCATCACCCGCGCGCTTGTTTTGCATGGCTTCAAAAGCTGCATCGGCCGCAAGCATCCCGGATTTGATCGCGGTATGGACGCCTTTGTTGCGGGAGGCATTGAGAAAGCCTGCATCGTCTCCGATCAAGGCGCCTCCCGGAAAGATGAGTTTGGGCAGCGATTGCAGCCCGCCGTCCGTGATTGCACGCGCCCCATAGGCGATGCGAGTGCCGCTTTCGAACAGGGCTCGAATTGCAGGGTGCGTCTTGAAACGCTGAAACTCCCGAAACGGTGAGAGCCAGGGATTGGAGTACTCCAGCCCGACGACGAAGCCGGTCGCGACGAGTCCGTTGTCGAGATGATACATAAAGCCGCCGCCATGAGTGTCGGAGGTGAGCGGCCAGCCAGCGGTGTGGGTGACGAGGCCAGGATGATGATGGTCAGGCGCGATTTCCCACAGCTCTTTCAGGCCGATTGCATAGTGTTGAGGGTCTTGGTCCGTGCGCAGGCTGAAATATTCTTCCGCCCGTTTACCGAGATGGCCTCTACTTCCTTCAGCGAGCAGGGTGTAGCGCGCCCTCAGCTTCATGCCCGGCTGGTATTGCGGACCGCGGCTCCCATCGTGTTTGAGGCCCATCTCGCCTGTGAGGACGCCGCGCACGGTGTCTTCTTCGATCACGAGTTCGGCCGCATTAAAGCCGGTGTAAATCTCCACGCCCAGCGCTTCGGCTTCATCTGCGAGCCACTTGACGATGTGACCGAGGCGGACGATCAGATTGCCGTCATTTTTGAAGCAGGCAGGCAGCAGGGCGTGCGGTATGCGGCGCGCGGAGGTGGGGGTGAGAAACAGAAATTCGTTTTTTGTGACGGGCGTTATGTCCGGCGCGCGATGGCGCCAACCGGGCAGCAATTCATCCAGCGCACGCGGGTCCATGACCGCCCCCGACAAGGTGTGCGCGCCGGGCTCAGGCGCTTTTTCGAGGACGCAAATAGAGATCTTGCTGTCAGCGTTGCGGGCATGTTGCGCGAGACGAATCGCCGCAGCGAGTCCGGCCGGGCCGGCGCCGACGACGAGTACGTCGAATTCCATCCTTTCGTCTTCCATGCGTTTCCCGGCGGTTTAAGCTGCAGTGTAACGGGTGTGGTGCAGTTCTTTTAGGGGTAAAGGGTTTGAATCGGCCGACAGGGGCGCGGGCGTATTCGAGGCCGGAGATCCTGGTGCGACAAGCACTGTTCATTCAGCATGCCATGCCGGGCTCTGCACAGGGGGCGTGCCTGGCTCACGCGCGGTGGACACGCGGTTTTGGCCATGTCACGCAGTGATGCCCGATTTTTGGTTCAGTGGGGGCGTCGTGGTACACGTGGACAGACTTTGATTGTCCAATTCATACGGGAAGCGCGAATGGCACAGTTTCCGCCTCATCTGTTGGGCGATGGCCCTCATAATCCTTTTCCTGGCGTCAAGGCGATCGAACGGCGTATTGGGCGTGAAATTTCGCATCGCCTGGGGTCCAATGAAGGGCTCGACATGCCGCATCGCGCCTTGCGCGCCCATTTCGGCGACGCGATGGTGGAGCATGTCTCTTGTTATGCGGATGCTGAAGCGCTGGGGGTGCGACAACGCTTGCAGCGTTTGCACGGCTTTGCGCTCGACAGCCTGTTGGTCGATGCGGGTGCTGATAGTCTCATCGCCTTGGTGCTACGCGCCGTAGTCACCGCTGAAGAATGCGTGGTGGCCACGGCTGGAACGTATCCCGCGTTTGCTTATTTTGCGCGCGGGCATGGCTGCAGACTGATCGAAACGCCTTATGTGGAAGCGCCGGGATGTCTGGCACCGGATCTTGATGCACTGGTGAAAACGGCCCGTAAACATCGGGCGCGTCTGGTCTATCTGGCCAACCCCGATAATCCCAGCGGCCACCTGCACGATGATTCTGCCGTGGCCGCCTTGCGCGAAGCGCTGCCGGAAGACTGCTGGCTCCTGCTCGATGAGGCGTATCACGATTTTCGCGACGACGCAGACAGCCCCTTTGCTCGTCGCGTGCTCCCCGGTGTGATTCGGCTCCGCACGCTGTCCAAGGCTCATGGCATGGCCGGCATGCGAGTCGGTTACGCCATTGCCGAACCCGAAACGTTGGACGTGATGAGGAAGGTCCGTATTCATTACGCGGTCTCGAACCTGAGCCTGATTGCGGCGGAGGTAGTGCTCGATCATCCGGCAGAGGTGAAAGAGCATGTCTGCGCAGTGAAGGAGCGTCGGCAACGGCTCGCCGCGTATTTTTCCGCGCTGGGGGCGGAGGTGCTGCCAAGCGCCACCAATTTTGTTGCCGTGCGTCTTCCTGACGCCGAACTCGCCGGGCAAGTGCATCGTGGTCTGCTCGAAACGGGCTGCTTGATTGCGCATCCCGATCATCCTTCATTGGCGCACATCCTGCGGATCAGTGCGTTGAAGGATGCCTTGGTCCCGGGGCGGCTGGCTTTGCTGGAAGAGGCTGTCAGGCCCTGCACTGATTAACGCGACTGAGCTAAGTTTTCTGCCGTGGCCGAAGGTTCGCTCCGTTGTGCCAGCATGTTGGCAAGCAGAAAAACGGCCAGTCCGGCCAACAGATGCTTGAGAGTATGGCCGCTGAGGTGACCGCCAAGCAGAGCGTGAATCACATGATCCAAACGGTCGCAGATCAGCGCCAGAACGAAGGCGAAATACGCGGCCCAATGTCGGCCCTTCAGGTCATACGGGGTGCGCAGGAGCATTAACCAGGGTGCAAGCGTCAGGATCGTGCCGTAGAGAAGAAGATAGAACCGCAGATCGTTTCCAGCTGGACCCGCATACCACCACAGAGCGCAGGCCGGACCGGCTGCGAGCCACGGCAGCAACATCGCGATGCCGCCTGGATGGGGGCGGATGCGCTCGACAATGAGCCAGGAGATATACGCGGTGAAGGCCAGCGCAAGGGGTAGACGATCAAACAGCAGGCGTTCGTCGTTCGGCGCCAGGTGGTACCAGGTCGATCCCACAGCGGTGATGGCAAGCGCGGCGAAGAAGATCAGGGCAAAAGCACGCTCACTGAGCGTGAAAAACACGCCGCCGCGACTGAGTGTGAGCCCAAGTCCGGCGATCGCCGGAATAATCATGGCAAGATTGCTGAAAACGTCCATGAAATTGGGAACGTTCGCGAGATTGCGCGCGTCGGCGAACGCGTGATGATCGAGCGATTGAGGGAGCGGCGCGAAACTGTGCTCGACGACGAACGCGGCGAGTACGAACAGCGGAAACAGTAACCAGGGCAGGAGACGGGCCGGTAGCGAAACGGGCACTGACGGAGACTCTGATGAATTCAAGGTAAGCCTTAGGATAGAACTCAGGTGTGTTTACGGCCATGCGAGCGTGTTTCTGTTCGTGTCTGTGAACGCGTCCGGCTTCTCGAGAAGGGGGGCATCGGTTATCATTCGGCTTTCCAGTCGTCGCATTCCCATGACCAAATACGTCTTTGTTACCGGCGGTGTGGTGTCCTCCCTTGGCAAGGGTATCGCTGCCGCGTCCTTGGGCGCGATTCTTGAATCGCGCGGCATCCGAGTTACTCATCTGAAATTGGATCCATACATTAACGTGGATCCGGGCACGATGAGTCCGTTTCAGCACGGCGAGGTCTTCGTTACTGAAGACGGCGCCGAGACGGACCTCGATCTAGGCCACTACGAGCGCTTTACCAGCGCGCGGATGAGCAAACACAACAACTTCACTACCGGCCAGATTTATGAGTCGGTCATCAAAAAAGAACGGCGTGGCGAGTACCTTGGCAAGACGGTGCAGGTGATCCCGCACATCACTGATGAGATCAAGGAACACGTTAAACGCGGCGCCAAAGGGGCCGAGGTTGCCATCATTGAGGTGGGCGGTACGGTGGGGGACATCGAATCGCTCCCTTTCCTGGAAGCCATCCGCCAGATGGGGTTCGAGGAGGGGCCGAACGGAACCTGCTTCATCCATCTCACGTTGCTGCCGTATATCCCCACCGCGGGCGAGCTCAAGACCAAACCGACTCAGCATTCAGTCAAGGAGTTGCGCGAAATCGGTATTCAGCCCGATGTTCTGCTGTGCCGCGCCGATCGCGAAATTCCGCAGGATGAACGGCGCAAGATCGCGTTGTTCTGCAATGTGCAGCCTGAAGCGGTCATTGAGTGTCTGGACGCCGACTCGATCTACAAGATTCCGAGCATGTTGCACGATCAGATGCTCGACCAGATCGTCTGTCACAAGCTCGACATTCTCGCCCGACCGGCGGATCTGTCAGTTTGGGAACGCCTGGTCGATGCGCTGGAGCACCCAAAAACTGAAGTCGACATTGCCTTCGTCGGAAAATATGTGGATCTGACGGAATCGTACAAGTCGCTCATCGAAGCGTTGAATCACGCGGGCATGCATACTGAGTCGCAGGTAAACATCCATTACATCGACTCGGAGAGCATTGAAAGCGACGGTTGTGGCGTGCTCAAAAACATGGACGCGATTCTCGTTCCTGGCGGTTTCGGGAAACGGGGCACCGAAGGCAAGATTGCCGCGATCCGCCATGCGCGTGAGAATCGCATTCCTTACCTGGGCATCTGTCTTGGAATGCAGCTCGCCGTGGTCGAATTTGCGCGTCATGTGGCCGGTCTGGAAGGCGCACATTCGACTGAATTCGATACGGCGGCGCGTTATCCGGTGATTGGGCTGATCACCGAATGGCAGGATTACAGCGGCAAGATCGAGAAGCGTTCAGAAGATTCCGATCTGGGAGGCACGATGCGGCTGGGCGGACAGCTGTGTCATCTTGCTGACGGCTCACTTGCGCGTGAAATTTATGGCAAAGCCGAAATCATTGAGCGCCACCGTCACCGCTATGAAGTGAATAATGAGCTGTTGCCGCAGCTCGAAGAAAAAGGTTTGCGTGTCGCCGGGCGTTCGGGCGACCTTGATCTGTGTGAAATGGTTGAGCTGCCGGATCATCCGTGGTTTGTCGGCTGCCAGTTTCATCCAGAATTCACCTCCAATCCGCGTACCGGTCATCCGCTGTTTTCTGCTTATCTCAGAGCAGCGATCACCGCACGCGAAACAAGGACGGGCGAGACATGAAACTGTGTGGATTCGAAGTCGGTCTTGATCGGCCGTTGTTCCTGATCGCAGGACCGTGCGTGATCGAATCGCGTGACATGGCCTTCGATACGGCCGGGGCATTGAAGGAAATGTGCGAACGTCTCCATATGCCGTTCATTTACAAATCCTCCTATGACAAGGCCAATCGGAGCTCCGGTACCTCGTTTCGGGGGCTGGGCATGGAAAAGGGGCTGGAAATTCTCGCCGATGTGCGAGAGCGTCTCGACGTGCCGGTGCTCACCGACGTACACACCGTTGAGGAAGTGCCCGCTGCGGCGGCGGCGGTGGACGTATTGCAGACGCCTGCCTTCCTGTGTCGCCAAACCGATTTCATCCGCGCGGTCGCCTCTGCGGGCAAGCCGGTCAATATCAAGAAAGGACAGTTTCTTGCGCCGTCGGACATGAAAAACGTTGTCGCCAAAGCGAAAGAGGCGAGCGGTGGGGCAGACAGCATCATGGTCTGCGAGCGCGGTGTCTCGTTCGGTTACAACAATCTTGTGACGGACATGCGTTCGCTCGCGATCATGCGCGATACGGCCTGCCCGGTGGTTTTCGATGCGACCCATTCGGTGCAATTGCCGGGTGGGCAGGGCACGGTATCGGGCGGGCAGCGTGAACACGTTCCGGTATTGGCGCGCGCAGCGGTCGGAGCGGGGATTTCCGGTCTGTTCATGGAGACTCATCCAAATCCCGATAAAGCGCTTTCGGACGGGCCCAACGCCTGGCCGCTGAGCCGTATGGAGGCGTTGCTCGCGCAACTTGTTGAATTGGACGGGCTGGTCAAGAAGCACGGCTTTGTCGAATCCGAACTTTAAATCGAGATCAGGGCGTTCCCAGGCTGCAAAGAATGCGCCGCGAATGCTCTGCAAACCAAATTGAAAACTGGCTGAGGAAAATTTTATGAGTGCAATCATCGACGTTATTGCCCGTGAGATTCTTGATTCGCGTGGCAACCCCACAGTTGAGGCGGACGTTTTGCTGGAGTCGGGTGTGATGGGCCGTGCGGCAGTGCCGTCGGGTGCCTCCACCGGTTCGCGGGAAGCCGTTGAACTGCGCGACGGTGATGCCGATCGTTATCTCGGAAAAGGTGTGTTTCAGGCGGTTGAAAACGTCAATACCGAAATCTGTGAAGCGTTGATCGGCCTGGATGCGGAAGATCAGACGTTCATCGATCGCACCCTGATCGAGCTCGACGGAACCGAAAACAAATCGCGTTTGGGCGCCAATGCCATGCTGGCGGTGTCAATGGCGGTGGCCAAGGCTGCGGCGGAAGAGGCTGGCCTGCCGTTGTATCGCTACTTCGGCGGTTCCGGCCCGATGGCAATGCCTGTGCCGATGATGAACGTGATCAATGGTGGCGAGCATGCCAACAATAACCTCGACATGCAGGAATGCATGATCATGCCGGTGTCGATGGGCAGCTTCCGTGAGGCCTTGCGCTGCGGGGCGGAGATTTTCCATCACCTGAAAAAGATTACCGACCAGAAAGGTTATCCGACCACCGTCGGCGACGAGGGCGGCTTCGCGCCGAACGTGTCGGGCACCGATGAGGCGCTGGAGCTGATTCTTGAGGCAATTTCTGCTGCCGGTTATGAAGCGGGCAAAGATGTGTTGTTGGCCCTCGATTGCGCCTCGACCGAATTCTACAAGGACGGCAAGTACGAACTCTCAGGCGAGGGCAAGTCTCTGGATGCGGCCGGCTTTGTCGAGTACCTGGCGGATCTGTGTGATCGCTTCCCGATCGTGTCGATTGAGGACGGCATGGCCGAGAACGACTGGGCCGGCTGGAAACTGTTGACGGAGCGTTTGGGCAACAAAGTGCAGCTTGTCGGTGACGATCTGTTCGTGACCAATACCGCCATCCTGTCACAAGGCATTGAACAGAACATTGCCAATTCGATCCTGATCAAAATCAACCAGATCGGCACCCTGACCGAGACGTTCGCAGCGGTCGAAATGGCCAAGCGTGCGGGCTACACTTCCGTCATTTCCCATCGCTCGGGTGAGACCGAAGATACGACGATTGCGGATATCGCAGTGGGTCTGTCGGCGATGCAGATCAAGACGGGTTCTCTGTCACGTTCAGATCGTATTGCGAAATACAATCAGCTGTTGCGCATCGAAGAAGATCTTGGTGAGCTGATCGAATATCCGGGTCGTCAGGCCTTCTACAATCTGCGCCAACGCTGAGCTGGGGAGACGGCGGGATGCGCGGACCACTCGCCGTCTGGCAATAGACCATGCGCTGGCCGTTGATTCTGCTTGCCGCGCTGTTGTGCGCGCTTCAATATCCGCTCTGGATAGGCAAGGGCGGCTGGCTGCGCGTATGGGAGGTGGATGCGCAGCTAGGCGCTCAGCGCGAAACAAACCGTCAGCTGGAGCGGCGCAATGCCGCATTGGCAGCGGAAGTGGAAGATTTGAAGTCAGGCAACGAAGCGATCGAAGAGCGCGCCCGTTTCGATCTGGGGTTGACGCGCGAGAACGAGATTTTTGTTCAGATCCCGGAGAAGAAATAAACCGGAGTGATGCACTGGGCGTTAGCAGTGACCGACGAAGGTCGACGTCACCGAAGTTGCGTTTAGGTGTTCAGGCCTTCAGCCGGAAGGTCACAGGTCCTTCATTCACCAGTTCTACCGCCATGTGCGCACCGAAACGTCCGGAGGCGACGTTCGCATGCGCATTGTGCGCCAGGCCCAGCAGGGTGTGGAACATTGCCTGAGCGTCTTCCGGCGCGGCGGCCGTGGAAAAGCCTGGCCGTGTCCCTTTGCTCGTATCGGCAGCCAGAGTGAATTGCGGTACCAGCAGCAGCCCACCCTCGACGTCTTGAAGAGATTGATTCATGCGTCCCGCGGCATCCGGAAAAATCCGGTAGGACAACAGACGCTCAAGCATGCGTTTGGCATTGTTGTGTCCATCCCCGCGCTCGATTCCGATCAGCGCGAGCATGCCGGCGCCGATGGTGGCGATCCTTTCGCCCTCGACCGTGACGGAAGCCCGCGAGACGCGCTGGATCAGTGCAATCACGACAGGATGGCGCAGTTCTGCACGACTCCTGCGGCGGGAAGCTCCAGTGTTGCGCGAGATTTTCCAGTGTGCAGAACGAGACGTTCGTCTGAATACACACGTCCCGGTTTGATTTCGGTGAGCGCGAATACGCCGCTTCCATGGCGCAGGCGGACATGGTCGTTGAGATGCTCGACAATGAAGCGGTCGCCGTCATCACAGACAAAACTGGAAATGGATTCGGGCGTGGCGCGTGACATGGCTGTGGTGGCCGCAAGCGCCGCGAATGCGGCGATAGAGAGCAGCAGTGGCATGCGGAAATTCATTGTGCCGCCTTTCATTGGATCAATTCGATGGTGCCGCTGACGGATACGCTGACCTCGCTCTGACCGGCTTCGATCGGAGCGAAAGCGGCCCCGGTTGAATCGGCGGCGGCCATGCGCAGCATTGGGCGGACCGGTGGCATGCCCGGATACTGTACGTTGAGATCGCGGAGGCGATAGTTTTTACCCAGTGCGGTGGCGAGGGTTTCGGCGCGCGCCTGAAACGCCTCAACAGCTTCGAGCGCGGCATCATCAGCAGCTTTGTCGCGGGTCTCGGGGGCTGGTTGCATGGTCAGGCTCCCTACCGCGAGCGTTTTCTGAAGCTCTCCTACCAGACGGGCCAAGGCCGCGGTGTCGCGGCTTTCGAGCTGGATCGTGGAGCGCATGCGCCAATTTTCGATCTGCTGTTCCTCGTTGTTGCGTACCGGATAGGTTGAGGTGCCGGAGCTTTGGGTGTCCACCGCCGTTTCGCTGCGGGCAGTTTCGAGCGCCTGGGAGATCACCGCGTTGACGCGTTCGGCGAGTGCCGCTGTGTCGCGGTCCGTGTCTTCAAAATAAAGTTGAGCGCGCCCCAGGTCATTGGGCGCGCTGGCGCTGGCTTCAGCGGAGAGCGAAATCGTCGGGTTGTTGTCCGGCTTCTCTGCATGCAGGACGGGGGCGCTCAGAAGCAACGCTGCGGTCAGAGCGGTCGACAGAAAAGTCTTGAAGTCAGGGTGCATCATGCTTTCCCAAAAGAATTTCCATGGCATTCTAACGTGCTGGAATGTCCATGATGTAATGCGATGTTACGCGCCCTGAATGGGAAGGGGCGGCAAGGGGCGCAGGCCTTCCGTGTACAGACGAATGTTCTCGATGTAGTGATCGGCGTTCTGATGAATGCGCTCAATTTCTTCATCCGTAACCTGACGGATGATTCGGCCGGGTGAGCCGACCACGAGGGAGCGGGGCGGAATGACCTTGTTCTCTGGAATCAGCGAGTTCGCGCCGATGATGCAGCCTTCGCCGACGACTGCATTGTTGAGGATGACGGCGTTGATGCCGATCAAGGATGAATCTCCGATCGTGCAGCCATGCAGCATCGCTTTGTGGCCGAGCGAAACGCGCTTGCCAATGGTGAGGGGAATACCGAAATCACAATGCAGGATGGCGCCGTCCTGGATGTTGGTGTCGTCGCCGATGCGGATAACGTCATTGTCACTGCGGACCACGACCTGATACCAGAAACTGACATTGCGACCGGCGCAAACCGCTCCGATGACGGTTGCGCTGTCCGCGAGCCAACAGCCTGCTCCGAAGCTGGGGGCTCTGTCGCCGAGGGCGTGGATGGGCATGAAGACTCCTGCTTTCGCCCGATGCAGGCAGGTTTCGGGCGTATTTTATGATGCGCGCAATGATAGCAAGCTTGTGACGGACGAGCGATGGTAGGATGACTTTTCACGAATCCTTGAACATTCATGCTCAGCTATCGTCACGCTTTTAACGTCGGCAACCATGCGGACGTGCTCAAGCACTTTCTCCTTGTCGAAACATTGCGCTACTACTCGCGCAAAGACAAACCGTGGTGGTACATCGACACCCACGCCGGTGCCGGCTGTTACGTACTGTCGGAAGAATTGGCAGAAAAGACGGGTGAGTTCCGCAACGGTATTGGTCGGTTGTGGGAGCGTGAGGACGTGCCCGAGGCATTGCAGCCGTATTTGCACGCGGTGCGTCAGTTCAATCCGCATCATGGGCTGAGTTTCTACCCTGGTTCGCCCGCGATCGCGATGACGCTGGCGCGCGCAGAGGATCGTTTGCGGCTGTTTGAATTGCATCCGACCGATTTTGAATTTCTCGAGCAGACCTTTTCGCGCGATGCGCATCAAGTCGTGCTGCGTCACGCAGACGGTCTGGCGAATCTTCGGGGTCAGCTGCCGCCGCCGACGCGCCGTGCGGTGGTGTTGATTGACCCGCCTTACGCGGCCAAGCAGGAATATCGTGACGTCGTGCGTGTGCTCGCGGATGCGCAACGTCGTTTTCCCAGTGGTACCTACCTTGTCGGCTATCCGTTGATCGCCAAACCCGAGGCGCGCGCCTTGCCCGAACGCCTGCGTAAAGAGCTGGAACCTGAAAGCTGGCTGGACGTGCGCCTGGTCGTGCGTGAGCCGGGGCGGCGAGAAACCGTTGGCGCGTTCGGCAGCGGCCTGTTCATCATCAATCCGCCATGGGGGCTGTCGGACATGCTCGAAGAGGTGATGCCGTGGTTGACCCAGGCGCTCGGCGAGGATGACGCGGCGGGGTTTGACGTGGAGCATCATATTCCATGACTGAAGACAGTCTCGTGCGCCTCCGCCACGCGTTGCGTATCTTTGCTGAGGAACGCGACTGGGAAGCGTTTCACACGCCGAAAAACCTTGCGATGGCATTGACCGGAGAGGTGGGCGAGCTGGTTGAGCACTTTCAGTGGCTCACTGCCGAACAATCCGCTACGCTGGATGAAAGCGTCAAAGAAGAGGTGGCGCTGGAAATGGCCGATGTCTTGCTGTATCTGGTGAGAATGGCCGACCTTCTTGATATCGACCTGGCCGATGCTGCGGCGCGAAAACTGCTCATCAATGAACAGCGTTACCCGGCGGACAAGGTGCGCGGATCGGCGAAGAAGTACAGTAAATTTTAAGCTTCTACAGCCCGTGCTGTGCTTTCGGCGTCCTATCCGAGATGCCTTCCGGTCCGCGAAATGTCCGGTTGCCGGAGGAAGCAGCCCCATTTTCGGATCGCCATCCTGTCGCGCGGACCGTCTCCTCTGCCGTTACAGGAATATTTCTGCAACAATACGCGCTTTCCGTCATGAGCTAAGTCATCGTGGATTTCAGTCACATCAATCAACTGGATAAAGCAAGCCGCAAGGGGCGAAGTGAATTGTTCCGGATCGGGATGGCGCTGCTCTTCCTGGTTGGTGCGATGCTTTACGTCGTCGGGCGCGATATTGGCGACGGCAGCATGTACGTCGTCATTGCCGCCATGATCGGCGGCTACATGGCCATGAACATTGGTGCCAACGACGTGGCCAACAATGTCGGTCCGGCAGTCGGCTCGAAAGCGCTGACGTTGGGAGGCGCGTTGGTCATTGCCGCGTTCTTCGAAGCGTCGGGCGCGATTCTGGCTGGTGGAGAAGTGGTCAGCACGATCCGCAACGGCATTATTGACCCGGCGCAGATCGCGGATGCGGAAACGTTCGTGTGGGTCATGATGGCAGCCTTGCTGGCTGCGGCATTGTGGCTGAATCTCGCGACCATTTTCGGCGCCCCGGTCTCGACGACACACTCGATTGTCGGCGCAGTGCTGGGTGCCGGTGTGGCGGCGAGCGGCTTCGGCATCGCCAACTGGGACACGGTGGGCAAGATCGTCCTTAGCTGGGTGGTTTCGCCGTTGATGGGCGCACTGATTGCCGCCGGCTTTCTCTATCTGATCAAGCGTTCGATCACCTACAAATCCAATCTGCTCTCCGCGGCGCAGACGATGGTCCCATGGTTGATCGCGGTCATGGCCTTTGCTTTCGGCACGTACATCGTGATCAAGGGGTTGTCGAAGGTCCTCGATCTGGGTTTTGGCGGCGCGGTGGCGTTTGGCACAGTGCTCGCGATCGTGGTGTTCTTCCTGGTGCGCGGACGGATCGTTACGCGTTCGGAAACGATAGAAAACAGCAAGGAAGGGGTGAATCAACTGTTCACTGTGCCTTTGATTTTTGCGGCTGCGTTGCTGTCGTTTGCGCATGGCTCGAACGACGTGGCCAACGCCGTGGCGCCTCTTGCGGCAATTGTTGAGGTGATCTCCAGTGGCGGCGCGGAAATCGCACAGAATGCACCGGTGCCGTTGTGGGTAATGGTCATTGGCGGCGTCGGGCTTGCGGTTGGTTTGGCGCTGTTCGGGCCGAGGCTCATTCGCACGGTCGGTTCCGAAATTACCGAACTTGATCAGATGCGTGCGTACTGCATTGCAATGGCAGCGACGATCACCGTAATTCTTGCCAGTCAGCTGGGCATTCCGGTTTCGACGACGCACGTCGCAGTTGGCGGGGTCTTCGGCGTAGGCTTTTTACGCGAATACCTGAAGAGCAATTACGCGCGCATGATCGACGATATCAAAGAGCATCACCCTGACGGAGATCAGCACGCGATCGAATCGTTTTTGCGGCGCTTCGACGCCGCGTCGGCAAAAAAGAAAGGAAAGATGCTGCGCGTTCTCAAACGCAAGCAGAAAAAACGCTTGGATCCGGCGAATTTTTCCAAGGGAGAGCGCAGAAGGCTGAAGAAGATCTATCGCCAGGAACTGGTGAAGCGTTCTTTGCTCCTGCGCATTGCAGCCGCCTGGATCATCACCGTGCCCGCTTCGGCGGTGATGGCCGCCATGCTGTTTTTCATGATCCGCGGTATGCAGCTTTGACCTTCCTCGAGGCGGAGATGTTTTTCTGCAAACCTTCGCATGCCCTGGTTTGAAATCACGCTCTTCGGCGCTTTGTGCGCGATCGCCTGGTTTTGGGTGGACGCGATCCGGGCACGCGAGGCGGGCATCGATGCGGTGCGCAGCGCTTGCGAGCGCGAGGGTGTGCAACTGCTTGACGACACCGTGGCGATGCGCCGCCTGCGTACAGGGCGAAACGACAGCGGGCATCTTGTGCTTCGGCGCGTCTACGAATTCGAGTATTCAGGCAGCGGTGACGATCGTCGCAAGGGATCGGTGGTTCTGCTGGGCAAGCAAGTGGTGATGATGGATGTTGCGAAGGCCTCACAACGGACCCTGCAGATTGTCATCGATTAACGGGATAAACCGCCTCTCAGCGCGTGCAGGAATTCGTTGCGCGTTTGCGCGGAATTCTCGAAACTTCCGCTGAACGCTTGGGTGATGACGCGTTCGTCGCCACGCCGGTCTTCTCCCATCAGCAGACACAATTGTTCGGCCTCGATGATGCAGGCCGCGCCGCGCGCGTGGCCGTGTTGCATCAGCGCGTCGGCGATATCGCGCGTGAGCCACTCTTGATAGGTGAAACGGTGGCCCAGCGCATCGACCATGCGTGCGATGCGGCCAAAGCCGTGCAGCCGTCCGCCGGGTAGATACGCCACATGGGCGACACCACGAAACGGCACGAGATGATGCGGACAGACCCCATGTACCGCAATGCCGCGGATGACCACCATGTCTTGTCGCGCGTCTTCGAAACCGTCTCCGAGCGCTTCGGCCGGCTCGATGTCGTATCCGCCAAGTAGACGATGTTGCCAAAGTTCGCGCACGCGCGTGGCGGTGCGACCGGTGTGGGCGCCGTCGGCGGAAACGCCGCAGGCATTGAGCAAGGCAACCACCGCGGCTTCGAATGCTTCGGGATCAAAGCTTCCATAACGCGGGATGCCGGGTTCGCCATGAGTGTGGGGCGGGTGATCGTGGTCGCAATCGTTCATGAGAGAGCCTTTTCGGGTTGCTGTACGGCCGTCTTGCAGCTGAATAAAAAGCGTTCTGGCCGTCACCTATCAGTTTTCAGCATCATTATGGCAGCGCCCACAGCGGCGGTTCATCCATCAGCGCAATCTGTTCGCGCAGCTCGAGAATACGATCCTGCCAGTAGATCTGGGTGCCGAACCAGGAGAACGCCGGCGGGAAGGCAGGATCGTCCCAGCGCCGTGCGATCCAGGCAGAATAATGAATGAGACGCAGCGTGCGCAGCGCTTCGAGCAGATGCAGCTCGCGGGGGGAGAAATCGTGGAAATCCTCGTAGCCGGCCAGTACGTTCGCCAATTGGATGGACATTTCTTCGCGGCTGCCAGAGAGCAACATCCATAGGTCCTGTATCGCCGGCCCCATTCGGCTGTCGTCGAAATCGACAAATTGCGGGCCGGGCGGTTCAGCGTATTCATTCCACAGTACGTTGCCGACATGACAGTCGCCGTGCAGGCGCAGCGTGGCATGATCGCCCGCGCGCTCAAAACAGCGGCGCACCCCGTCAAGTGCCATCGCGCTGGTCGATTGCCACGCGTCGAGCAGGTCTGGCGGGATGAAATCGTGTGCAAGCAGCCATTCTCGTGGCTCTTCACCAAAACTCTGGATGTCCAGTGCCGGACGGTGTTTGAACGGCGCAATGGCACCGACGGCGTGAATCCGGCCAAGAAAACGGCCCATCCATTCCCGTGTGGCGGCATCGCCGAGTTCCGGCGCTCGTCCGCCGACACGTTCGAACAGTGCGAAACGCATGCCTTCAAAGTGGTGCAGCGTCTGGCCATTGATGGCCAACGGAGGGATGACCGGAATTTCACGTTCGGCCAGTTCCCTGCTGAACGTGTGCTCTTCCAGAATGGCTTCATCGCTCCACCGCGCCGGACGATAGAATTTCACGATCCGCATGGGTCCGTCATCCAGACCAAATTGATACACGCGGTTCTCAAAGCTGTTGAGGGCAAGCAGTCGCCCGTCCGGCGCCAGACCCAGGCTTTCCAGCGCGTCCAGCATGAGTTCGGGGGTGAGATTGGAAAAGGGGGGGATGGCGTTATTCAAGACGGTACTCGTTGAACGGAGCCCCATTGTGTCAGGTTGACGCCGGAGCAGAAACCGTCCTGCAGCAATGACTGGAATGGCCGCCGATTTGCGAGCGCGCGCGTCGGCGGGCACAATCGCGCGTTTAACTGGTTTTCCCTCTCATGTCGGCTTCACAAACTGAACTTCCGCCGGATGACCTGGCTGTAATCGCGTCGCGCGATGAGCAACTGCGTGCTGCACGCATGGCGCAGGATGTTTTCGCGCAAGTGTTCCGGCTTTGTGTCGAAGGCGATGAAACCGCTGCAAAAGAAAAGGTGGCGCAGCTGGACGAAGCGCTGAGGAACTGGTCACACGCGGCGGCGGATGCGGATGGACGGGCCCTCCGACTGGCAATGCTGATAACCGGCTTGGATCAATGGGGCGTGGCGTATAGCGGGGCTTTCGGACTCCAGGCGATTCCGGCATTGTCGGTGTTGGTGGGCGGATTGCGCACCGCATTGGATGCCGAAGAGGAGGCCCGCTTCGGACGTCAGTTCGCCGCAATTGAAGCGGGTGAAGGGAACGCCATTGATTTCAAGATCGAATTACGACGCTCGGTTCATCTGGCCCTGTGGCATGCGATGATTGCATGCGAAGAGCAGGAAGAGGCCGAGCAGATCGCGCAAGCGCTGGGCGGCATGTTGGTCAGTCTCGCGCGTACGATGCCAACACTCGGTTGGCGGCTGGTGGCGGATGCGCTGTCGCATATCCAGATTCAATGTGTTGCGAACAGTCTCGCTACGGAAGGCCTGGCGCGTGAAACCAATGAGGCGCTGTTTGCGGCGCTGGCGCGCGAGTTGCCTGAAAAGACACGTGACTGGGTGTTTGCGCACTCTGCTGAAGCCGTACGTGCCTGGATGCAGGCCGGACGGGGCCAGATCCATTGAGCTTCAGATTCGGTCAGCCTGATCCGTGGCGAAATCCAACCCTTCATTGCGGTATGAACGCGGCATGGCCGTATCGCTTCATTGAGAGAGTCAAATGGCGTTGAAAGCCACTATACACAAGGTCGATTTGACGATCTCCGATATGGACCGCGGCTACTATGGAACGCATGCATTGACGATTGCGCGCCATCCGTCTGAAACAGAGGAGCGCATGATGGTGCGCCTTCTGGCGTTCGCATTGTTTGCCGATGATCGGCTCGAATTCGGCAAAGGACTGTGCGCAGAAGATGAGGCGGACGTGTGGCTGCGTGATCTGACCGGAGAGATCGTGTGCTGGATCGACGTTGGTCAGCCGGACGAGAAATGGATTCGCAAGGCTTGCGGACGTTCCGGGTCGGTTGTAGTGCTGAGCTACGGTCGGGCGGCCGATGTGTGGTGGAAGAATATCGCGGGCAAGCTTGGACGCCAGAACAAACTCACGGTGCTGAATATCGACCCCGAGATTCCTCCCGCACTCGCCGAAATGACTGAACGTGGCATGCACCTGCAATGCACGCTTCAGGACGGAGAAGTGTGGATGACCGATGGCGTGCGCAGCGTGAGCATTGTGCCGCGAACATTGCTTGCTTCGCGCGTCGCTTGAAACCGGGTTGAGCGAATAGAATAGAGCATTGCCGACGCCTGCGTCGGCGTCCCGGAGTTTCCCTGCTGTGGAAATCACCAGTCATCTGTTGTTGATCGGTCTGCTCATTGTCGTCAGTGCCTGGCTGTCTGTTTCGGAAATTGCGCTCGCCGCCGCGCGTAAGATCCGTCTGCGGATGATGCTTCAACGAGGCAGTCGGGCGGCCGAGGGCGTGCTTCAATTACAAGAAAACCCCGGCCACTTCTTTACCGTCGTACAAATCGGTCTGAATGCGGTGGCCATCCTTGGCGGCATCATCGGCGAATCAGCGCTGGCACCAAAAATCGCGGAACTTGCCTCGCACTTCTATACAGGTGCGTATCTGGAGCCGGCAAGTTCGGTCTGCGCCTTCATTGTGGTAACGGCGGCTTTTGTCCTGTTCGCTGACCTGATCCCCAAGCGCTTTGCGATGATCGCACCGGAGCGGGTGGCCGTCGCCGTCGTCGGGCCGATGCGCTTCATGGTAAAGCTGCTGATGCCGATTGTGTGGCTGTTTGACGGCTGTGCAAGCTGGTTGTTCAGAGTACTGGGTCTGCCCAACAGACGGCCTGAGGATATTACTTCTGAGGAAATTGTCGCGATGGCCGATGCGGGTGCACAGGCCGGCGCCTTGCTGCGTCAGGAGCATCAGCTCATTGCCAATGTATTCGAACTCGACGAACGTACCGTGACCTCAGCGATGACGGCGCGCGACAGCATGGTGCTCTTCGAACTGGATGAGAGCGAGGAGAGCTTCCGCGAGAAATTGATGCAGAATCCGCACAGCAAATACCCGGTGTGCGAAGGCAGCATCGACCATGTGGTGGGCTATGTGGAGGCCAAGGATCTGTTTTCACGGATACTTTCAGGCAAGAAAGTGTCGTTGATTGCTGATCCGATCATGCATGAGGTGCTGGTATTGCCGGACACCCTCACGCTGTTTGAGGCACTCGAACGCTTCCGCGCTGCGCGGGAGAACTTCGCGCTGATCGTCAATGAGTACGCACTGATCGTAGGTCTGTTGACGCTACAGGACGTGATGAACACCGTGATGGGAGAACTCGGTGATACGCCGAGCGATGATCTGATCGTAAAACGCGATGAAGATTCCTGGCTGATCGACGGCATGACGCCGGTGGAAGATGTGATGGTCGCGCTTCACATCGATGCGTTCGAGGATGTCGAGAACTACGAGACCATTGCCGGCTTCATGATGTTCCGTCTGCGCAAGGTGCCAAAGCGGACGGATACGGTAGAGTTTGCCGGTTATCGCTTTGAGGTGGTGGATGTGGACAATTTCCGTATCGACCAGCTGCTGGTCAGTCGTTTGCCGTCGAAGGCGGAAAAGGTACTCGGAGACGGCTGACGCGCTACGTCCTGCGCCACACCAGGCAACGATTGTTGGCCGGCATCGCGCGATCTTCGACGAGTCCGAAACCGATATCCTGTGCGAGCGCATCGACCGCCTCGAAATCCCGGATCGAACGATGCGGCGCTGCTGCTTGCAGTGAGGCCTCGAACATGGCGTTGCTGTGGCTGGTATGACGGCCCTGATAGCGAAATGGGCCATACACCACCAGTACCGCATCTTCGTCCAGCACCGCGTTCATGTTGGAGAACAGTGCTTCCACTTCTGCCCAGCTCATGATGTGCAGAGTGTTGGCAGAAAACAGCGCATCAAACCGTTGTCCTTCTGGCCAGCGTTTGTTGACGTCCAAAACGAGTGGTTCGGGTGTGTTTGCCAGCCCCGCCTCGTTCAGCCAAAGACGAATGCCGGCCAGGTTCTCAAGACGATCGGAACTTTGCCAGATGAGATGCGGGAGATGCGCCGCGAAATGTACCGCATGCTGTCCCGTCCCGCTGCCGATCTCCAACACCCGGCGACGATCCGAAAAAACCGCTTGCAGCACGTCCAGGATGGGCGCCTTGTTGCGTTCGCATGCGGGGGAAAAGGGTTTTTCCATGGGCAGGTATCGTTCCATCTCAATAAACGAAACGTTCGCTCAGATCGCCGAGATTGAGCTCATGGAGAATGCTTTCGGCACGTTCGCGTGCATTGCCGCGGCGACGCCCGGTGTTGCGGGCGATGATCAGTTCGTTTTTCATCGAGTGTTCCCAACCGACCAATTCGGTGACGGAAAGCGAATAACCGTGCGCTTCAAGCAGCAAACAGCGCAAGACGTTGGTGATTTGACTGCCAAACTCGCGCGTGTGAATGGGATGGCGCCAGATCTCGGAGAGCGGGGTGCGACTGAAACTTTCGTTCTTGTATTTGCGCAGTGTGGCGGCCACTTCGGCCTGACAACAGGGAACCAGCACGATGAACTGCGCGTTCTTCGCCAGCGCAAAACGGATGGCGTCGTCGGTCGCGGTGTCGCACGCGTGCAGTGCGGTAACGATGTCGACCCGGTCAGGGAGGTCCGCAGCGGTGATGGATTGCTCGACGGTCTGATCGAGAAAGGACATCCGCTCAAAACCGAGCCGAGCTGCCAACTCACGCGCGCGCTCGACCAGTGTTGAGCGGCTTTCGATTCCATATACCTGACCGGATTCGCGCGTTTTCAGGAACAGATCGTACAGGATGAAGCCCAGGTAGGATTTTCCGGCGCCATGATCCACCAACGACAAATCACCGCTCGTCTCGATGACTTCCTTCATCAACGGCTCGATGAATTGGTGAAGATGGTAAATCTGCTTGAGTTTGCGGCGCGAATCCTGATTGAGCTTGCCGTCGCGCGTGAGAATGTGAAGCTCTTTGAGCAGCTCGACAGACTGCCCGGGGCGGATGTCGGGCGGTAATTCAAGCGGATGAGCCGTTTTGCGCGAAACGTGTCTGGACTTGCGGCTCATGGGGTGTCCTTGGCGGGATGAATGTCGAGCGCGTCCCACCCCTCCTGGCCGAGTGCTTGCAACGTTTCGATGTTGCGCTCATAGATTGAGTCCGGATCGTGCGGATAGTGCGCCAACGCGTGGGCGATGCTGTCTTCGCGCAACAGATGAAGCGTGGGGTAGGGCGCACGGTTGGTGTAATTGGAAAGGTCATCCGCGTGCGTGCCTTCAAAGCGGTATTGCGGATGAAAACTTGCCACCTGAAGGACGCCCTCAAGCTCATGTTCTTCTATAGCTTCATCCGCTATGTGACAGATTTCGTTAAATATTTCGAAGTCATCGAAAAGTGTTGGATGAACCAGAAGCGTGGTGTCCACCGTTTGTGGATCGGCGCTGGCGAGAAACGCCAATTCTTCGTCGAACTGTTCAAGAAAAGCGTCGATGTGGCGCGCCTCGCTCACCACGATGCGCACCCGCTCGTTCACGTAAACGGATTTTGCGAACGGGCACAGTTCCAGCCCGATGACGGCTTTTTCAATCCAGTGACGCATTGCGGCGATCACGGATTCAGGGTTTGCTGAGATATTCATGCGCATATTTTAAGCGCAGTTTGACGGATTCGCTCTGCACGTCGTGATCGGGGATAATTACCGCTTTTCTGGCAAAGGCGGTTTCCGATGGCGATCCAGTGGTTTCCCGGTCACATGACTTCGGCACGCAGGAAGGCGTCCGAGAACATGGCTCGCACCGACGTGGTCGTCGAAGTCGTCGACGCGCGCATTCCCGAGGCAAGCTGCAACCCGATGATTCATGAGTTGCGCAATTTTCGTCAGCGCCCCTGTCTGAAAATTCTCAACAAGACGGATCTGGCTGATCCGGTGGTGACGCAACAATGGCTCACCCATTTCAATGAGCAGGAAGGCGTCACAGCCGTTGCACTATCATGCAAGAATCCCGGTGACGTCGCGCGCGTGCCGAAACTGTGCCAGAGGCTCGCACCGCACCGCAACGATGGCACCAAGCGCTTGCGTATCATGATCATGGGCATTCCCAACGTCGGAAAATCGACGCTGATGAATGCTTTGCTCAAACGCAAGGTGGCCAAGGTTGGCGACGAACCGGCGGTTACGAAGATGCAGCAGACGCTGGATTTGGGCGGTCACATGACGCTCACTGACACCCCCGGAATGATGTGGCCGAAGATCGAACACGATTCCGACGGCTTCATGCTCGCCGCCTGCCATGCGATCGGGCGCAACGCAGTGATCGACGAAGAAGTGGCCGAATTTCTCGCCGGTCTGCTGCTTGCACGTTATCCGCAAAGCCTGGCTCAACGCTACAAACTTGATCCGACTGCATTCGATGCCTGGGGCGTGGTGGAAGAAGTCGGCCGGCGGCGCGGCTGCCTGGTGAAGGGCGGGGGCCTTGATCTTGAAAAGGCCGCGCAAATTCTGCTGAATGATCTCCGCAGCGGAGCATTGGGACGCGTAAGTCTGGAGACCCCGGAAACGCGCGCGGCGATGCTGGCAGTCGCCGAAGCGGTTGCGGACGAGTAAATTCCGTAGAGTGAATTGACGCAGCGCAATCAGTGACAGGTCTTCTTGAGTGGGCGCAATATTCTTCGTGGATCGCGTCCCGTCCGAACTGAAATTCCTCTGTATTGTTCAGTGAGTTTTTTCTGAGTCAGGTGGATCTGAAGCTTTCGGTGCCGCATGACACAGTCGCGGAGATGGAGATGGATCAGACCCTGGCAGGACGCTCTCGCATAGAGCGCCATGTTTTTGAAAAAAGCCACCACCTGTCCCTGCCCCACTGATATTTGCTCATATCTACAGGGTGTGAAGCCGAACGGGGATCAAGCAAGCCATCAGGCGTGATTCATACGATTTTTGCGGGAGCGAGGTTTTTTACCGTTCCCGCGCCGCGTCATGCCATGCCCGGCTGACGGGCGACAGCAGATACTCGATCACGCTGCGATCGCCCAAATGAATTTCAGCGACGGCGAGCATGCCGACGGAGGCACCGAACCGGCGACCATCCATCTCCAGATGTTGATCATCGAGCGCTACAAGAACTTTGTAAGCAGGTGGAGTTGTTGGCACCGGAGTCTGGCCTGAGATAGGCATCAAACCATTGTCGCTGCGCTCGGACGCATCGGCGCTGACGCGCTCGACATAGCCGATGAGCATACCGTATTTCTGGAACGGAAAGGGCGCGAGCTTGATTTTCACGTCTTGTCCTTCGCGGACGA
>DATGNI010000128.1:0-9436 GCA_035306825.1 Azoarcus sp.
GAGGCGCCTGATGCTGCGGTCTGAACAACGCATTTCAACCTGCATACGGATCTCTAAATGTCACTGAATGATCCTCGCTGGGGCAACCAGGGGAACGACGATGACCGGCGCAATGGCGACCGGAATCGTGGCGACAACCAAGGTCCGCCAGATCTCGAAGATGTCTGGCGTGATTTCAACCAGAAGCTGAGTGGCATGCTCGGCGGCAAGAAAAGCGGCGGAGGCCATTCTGGCGGGAATGGCCCGCAGATGCCCAATTTCGGCTCTCGTAAATTGGGAGGCGGTATTGGTGCATTGCTGGTGCTGCTTCTCGTGCTTTGGCTGGCGAGCGGTTTCTATACCGTTGATGCCAACCAGCGCGGGGTGGTGCTGCGCTTCGGGGCGCACGTCACGACCACCGATCCGGGTCTCCATTGGCGCCTGCCGGCACCGATCGAAAAGCATGAACTCGTCGACCTCTCGGGGGTGCGTACGGTTGAGATCGGTTATCGCAGCTCCGACCAGAACCAGGTTCTGCGCGAGGCGTTGATGCTGACCGAGGACGAAAATATCGTGAACATTCAGTTCGCGATCCAGTACATCCTCAAGGATCCAGAGGAATACCTGTTCAACAACCGTTTCCCGGATGATGCGGTGAGCCAGGCTGCCGAGACGGGCATGCGCGAAATCGTGGGTAAAAGCACCATGGATTTCGTGCTGTATGAAGGCCGGGAAGACATTGCGCTGGCCGCGCATGAGCTGATCCAGGAAATTCTGGATGACTACCAGGCAGGCATTCTGGTTAGCCGCGTGACCATGCAGAACGCGCAGCCGCCCGAGCCGGTTCAGGCTGCGTTCAATGACGCCGTGAAAGCCCGTCAGGATCGTGAGCGTTTGCGCAACGAAGGTGAAGCCTATCGCAACGACATCGTGCCGCGAGCGCGCGGTGCGGCCGCACGTCTGCTCGAAGAGGCCAGCGGTTATGGCGAGCGCGTGATCGCGAATGCGGAAGGTGATGCGGCGCGCTTCAGTCTGGTGCTGGAAGAATATGCGAAGGCTCCGGAAGTTACACGCGAACGCATGTATCTCGACACCATGCAACAGGTGATGAGCGGCACCAGCAAGGTGCTGATCGACGCCCAAAGCGGTGGCAATTTGTTGTTGATGCCGCTTGACAAGTTGATGGGGCAAAGCGCTTCTTCGGATGATGAGAAGAGCGAACGCTCCTCGTCGACCTCCTCCGTGGCGGATACGCCGCCGCTGCCGGCGAGCCCGGCCGTGCCGCTGGATCCGCGTGATCGCGGCGCGATGCGCAACCGTACTCTGGGAGTCCGCTAATGAACCGCCGTATTCAAATTCTCATTGGCGTCCTGATTGTGTTGGGGCTGCTTGCAAGCTCAGCGCTCTTCATCATCGATCAACGTCAATATGCCGTAGTCTTCCAGTTCGGTGAAGTTTCCAGGGTGGAACGTGAGCCGGGTCTGCGGTGGAAAATCCCCATCGTCCAGAATGTGCGCTTCTTTGATCGTCGTATCCTGACCATTGACACGCCAGACCCGCAGCGATTCATTACCGCTGAGAAGCAGAACGTAATGGTCGATCATTTCGTGAAATGGCGTATTTCGGATCCGCGCCTGTTTTACGAATCCGTCCAGGGTGACGAGGCGCGTGCTCGTACCCGGGTGTTGCAAACCGTCAATGCCGGTCTCCGGGAAGAGTTCGGTCGTCGCACGGTGGCAGAAGTGGTGTCCGGCGAGCGTGACCAGATCATGGAAAACATGCGCGTGCGCGCCAACAGCGATACCAGCCAGATCGGTGTGGAGATCGTGGACGTGCGTCTGAAGCGAGTCGATCTGCCGGCAGAAGTGTCCGAGACGGTGTATAGCCGGATGGAAGCTGAGCGGAAACGGGTCGCCAACGAATTGCGTTCCGAGGGTGAAGCGCTGGCCGAACAGCTGCGCGCTGACGCGGATCGTCAACGCGAGGTCATCATCGCAAATGCGTATCGTGAAGCCCAGATAATCATGGGTGAGGGTGACGCGCGAGCGACTGAAATCTATGCCACCGCCTTCGAGCAGGATGTTGATTTCTACTCCTTCTATCGCAGTCTTGATGCGTATCAGAACAGTTTCGGGAGCAAGAGTGATGTCCTGGTCGTCGATCCGAGCTCGGACTTCTTCAAGTTCCTGAAGAACCCGGACGGAGCCGCGAGCAACTGATCTCATGGGTGCTTCGCTGGCCGTGGCCTTCGGTTTGATGTTGATTCTCGAGGGCCTGCTACCCTTTCTTGCGCCGGCGAGCTGGCGCGAGGCTTTTTTACGCCTGGCTAGCATGGCGGATGGGCAAATCCGCTTCGCCGGTCTTGCCTCCATGCTGGCAGGCGTCCTGATTCTGCTTCTGGTTTGATGCAAATGCGCTGGGTCCTCCCCGATTACATCCAGGATGCGCTGCCCGTTGAAGCCGCGGAAATCGAGCGTCTACGCCGGACGATGCTCGACACGCTGCGCGTGCACGGCTATCAATTGGTGCAGCCGCCGCTGCTTGAATATCTTGATTCGCTGACCACCGGTGCGGGGCACGATCTCGATCTGCAGACGTTCAAGCTCGTCGACCAGCTCAATGGTCGAACGATGGGCGTGCGCGCAGACATGACACCGCAGGTTTCACGCATCGACGCGCATCTGCTCAACCGTCCGGGCGTGACGCGTCTTTGTTATTGCGGCAGTGTGCTGCACACACGACCTTCGTCCCTCACCGTCACACGCGAACCGATTCAGCTGGGTGCCGAGCTGTACGGTCATGCCGGCATCGAAGCCGACGAAGAAGTGATTCGCTTGCTCGCTTCGGTCATGGGGCTGGTAGGCATGCCGCCGGCCCGTATCGACCTGGGCCATGTCGGTTTGTTCCGCGCATTGTCGTCCGGGGCAGGTCTTGAGGCGATGCGCGAGGAAAAACTGTTCGATCTGCTGCAAGCGAAAGACGTGCCAGGCATCGCCGAATGTCTCGCCGATGTAGCCGGGCCGTATCGCGCCGCGCTGCTGGCGCTCCCCGAGCTGTATGGTGGGGTAGAGGTGCTGGGGCTTGCGGCCGAACGGCTGCCCAATGACCCCAAAGTGCGGGAGGCGTTGGCCGATCTGGCGCGTTTGGCCAGCCGTCTCGATGGTTTGCCATTGTCCTTCGATTTGGCAGATCTGCGTGGCTATCATTATCACTGTGGCGTGGTGTTCGCCGCCTATGCAGGCAATTCGTCTGCAGCCCTTGCGCTGGGCGGACGCTATGATCACGTTGGTGAGGTTTTTGGGCGCGGCCGGCCGGCGACCGGTTTCAGTCTTGATCTGCGCCGCCTGGTTGCGTGTGGAGAAAGCGTTTCACCGGCCGATGCAATTTTCGCTCCGGCCGACGATGACCCCGCGCTGGCGGAGGCGATCGCCGCGCTGCGTGCGCGTGGCGAAATTGTCGTCAATGAATTGCCCGGACACGAGGGCACCTGGAAAACAGCCGGTTGCAACCGGCAACTCGTTTCGGGCGGTGACGGCTGGACCGTTGAGCCGCTTACTGCGGAAAGGTAAGAGAGAAGATGGCAAAGAACGTAGTCGTCGTCGGTACCCAATGGGGCGACGAGGGCAAGGGCAAGATTGTCGATTGGCTGACGGATCATGCTGAGGGCGTGGTGCGTTTCCAGGGCGGTCACAACGCCGGTCACACGCTGCTCATCGGAGAGGATGAGTACAAGCTCAATCTGGTGCCGTCAGGCATTGTGCGTGAGGGCAAGGCCTGCTACATCGGCAACGGTGTCGTGCTGGATGTCCAGCACCTGCTTGCCGAGATTCGAAAGCTGGAGGCTGCCGGCATCGACGTGCGCAACCGTTTGCGCATCAGTCCGGGCTGCCCGTTGATTCTTCCGTATCACGTTGCGCTGGACAAGGCGCGCGAGGATGTACGCGCGGAAAACGACAAGATCGGCACGACCGGAAAAGGTATCGGCCCCGCGTATGAAGACAAGGTTGCACGGCGTGCGCTGCGGGTTTATGACCTGTTCAATCGCGAACGTTTTGCCGTCAAGCTGCGTGAAAACCTCGAGTATCACAATTTTGTGCTGACCACCCATCTGGGGGCGCCCGCGCTGGATTTTGATGCGCTGTTCGAACAGAGCATGCGGGATGTCGAGGAAATCCGTCCGATGGTCGCCGATGTGTCGGCCGAACTGTACGAGGCCAACAAGACCGGCGCGAACCTGCTGTTCGAAGGTGCGCAGGGCGTGTTGCTTGACGTGGATCACGGCACGTATCCGTTCGTGACCTCAAGCAACTGCGTGGCAGGCCAGGCCGCCGCGGGATCCGGGGTGGGGCCGGGACGTCTGCACTATGTGTTTGGTATCACCAAGGCGTATTGCACGCGCGTGGGCGCCGGTCCGTTCCCGACCGAGCTGGATATCGAAACCGCCGGTTCGCCCGGTGAGCAAATGTCGTCCAGAGGGCGCGAATTCGGTACCGTGACCGGACGCAAGCGTCGCTGCGGCTGGCTGGATCTGGCTGCGCTCAAGCGTTCGATCATTATTAATGGTGTGACCGGATTGTGTCTGACGAAACTCGATGTGCTCGATGGCATCGAGTCGCTGCAGATTTGCACGGGCTACATGCTGGACGGCAAGAAGGTCGACCTGTTGCCGATGGGCGCGGAAGAAGTTGCGCGCTGTGAGCCGGTCTATGAAACGATGCCCGGCTGGAGTGATTCAACCTTCGGAGCAAAAAGCTGGGAGGCCTTGCCGCAAGAGGCGAGAGCCTATCTGCATAGAATCGAGGAAATCTGCGAGATCCCGATTGATGTGATTTCGACCGGACCGGAACGGGATGAAACCATTCTGCGTCGCCATCCGTTCGGCGTCTGAAGCACAAACAAAAAAGCCGGTCCTGAATGAGGATCGGCTTTTTTCACTTGAACCCTGTCGAAATGGCGGCTTCGGCAAACAGACAAAAGAAAAGCCGACTCGAAAGTCGGCTTTCATTGAAACTGGTGCCCAGAAGAGGACTCGAACCTCCACGCCTTGCGGCACTGGTACCTGAAACCAGCGCGTCTACCAATTCCGCCATCTGGGCAAGAGCCGTGCATTATAATTCATGAACGAAGAGTGTCAATGACCCAAGAGAAAAAATCACCTCCATCAGACGTTGAAAGCTTGTCGCCGGTACGCCGCGCAGACCCTTTTTTTGAGCGCGAGCGTGAACAGTACGAACATCCGCTGCCAAGTCGTGAATACGTAGAGCAAATCCTCGCCAGCCGCGGGGTGCCGATGCGCTTTGAAGAACTGTGCGAAGCGCTCGACGTGAGCGAGACCGAATGCGGCTTGTTTGAACGACGTTTGCGTGCGATGGAGCGCGATGGCCAGGTCATGCGTAACCGTCGCGACACCTTCATCCTGCCCGACAAGGCGGATCTGGTGAAAGGCCGCGTGCAGGGGCATCCGGACGGTTTCGGTTTTGTGATACGTGATGACGATCAGCAGGATCTTTTCCTTGGTCCGAAAGAGATGCGTTCCGTGCTGCATGGCGATCGCGTCCTTACGCGCGTTGCGGGCACCGATCGGCGAGGACGTCCGGAAGGAAAGATCGTCAAGATTCTGGAGCGCGCAAACACCCGTATCGTCGGGCGTGTGCTCGATGAACACGGCGTGCTGATGATCGTGCCGGAGGACCGGAGGATTACGCAGGATATCCTGATCGCGCAAGGCGGACGGAAACGCGCGAAAGCGGGCCAGGTGGTGACCGTCGAACTGGTTGAGCAGCCGACCAAGATGGCGCAGCCGATCGGTCGCGTGGTGGAAGTGATCGGCAACTACGCGGATCCGGGCATGGAGATCGAAATCGCATTGCGGAAACACGCTCTGCCGTTTGATTTTTCTTCTGAGGCCAAGGCGCAAACGCGCCGCCTGCCGTCCATGGTGCGCCGCAAGGATTGGAAAGGCCGCGTAGATCTCACCGAATTGCCGCTCGTAACCATTGATGGCGAGACCGCCAAGGATTTCGATGATGCCGTGTATTGCGAGCGCGCTGGAGAAGGCTATCGCCTGATTGTTGCGATTGCGGACGTGTCGCATTACGTCGAGCCGGGCTCGCCGCTTGACCGCGATGCGCTGGAACGCGGCAACTCCGTGTATTTCCCGCGCCGTGTGATCCCGATGTTGCCGGAACGACTCAGCAACGGCTTGTGTTCGCTCGTGCCGCGGGAAGAGCGCCTGTGCATGGCCTGTGACATGATTGTCACCTCGAGCGGCGAGATCAGCGAATACCGTTTCTATGAAGCGGTGATCTATTCGCACGAGCGCCTGACATACGATCAGGTCGCCGCGGCACTGTATGACAAGGAACCGGAGGCGCGTGCCACGCTCAGGCCGATATTGCCGCACCTTGAAAACCTGGACCAGTTGTTCCGGGCGCTACTCAAGGCGCGTGCGGCACGCGGAGCAATCGAGTTCGAGAGCACCGAGACGCGCATGATCTTTGACGACGAAGGCAAGATCGAGCGCATCGTCCCGGAAATCCGCAATGACGCCCATCGCATCATCGAAGAATGCATGCTGGCCGCCAACGTGTGCGCCTCGGATTTCCTCCAGAAACGCGAACAGCCGGTTTTGTATCGCGTCCATGAAGGGCCGTCCGCAGAGCGTTTGGAGAAGCTGCGTAGTTTCCTCGGAGGTTTCGGGCTCTCACTCGACGGCGGCGATGACCCCACTGCAAAAGATTACGGCAAGGTTCTGGAAGCGGCCAAGCAGCGTCCCGATGCGGCATTGCTGCAAACCATGATGCTGCGTTCGCTGCGCCAGGCGGTGTACAGCCCGGACAATGCGGGTCATTTTGGTCTTGCCTACGAGTCCTACACGCATTTCACTTCACCCATCCGTCGTTATCCGGATCTGCTCGTGCACCGCGCGATCAAGGCCGTGCTGAATCAATCGCGGTACGATCCGGGTGATTGGGAGCAGATCGGGTTGCAATGTTCGGCGACGGAGCGGCGGGCGGATGAAGCCACGCGCGATGTCGTGGCCTGGCTCAAATGCTGGTTCATGCGAGATCGTGTCGGCGAGGTGTTTGAAGGCAGTGTCTCCTCGGTCGTGCCGTTCGGCCTGTTCGTGGCGCTCGATGACATTTTCATCGAGGGGCTGGTGCATATTTCTGACCTCGGCTCGGATTATTTCCACTACGACGAAACGCGTCACGAACTGGCGGGTGAGCGCACCAACACGCGTTACCGTCTTGCTGACCGTCTGAAAGTGCAAGTGGTACGCGTTGATCTCGAAACCAGCAAAATCGATTTTCACCTGGTCGAAGGCGACACCGCGCCCACCGTACGTAGCGGAAAAACCGAGCGAGAACGTGGCGCGTCTCAGCCGCGCGGAAATGCTCCTCGCCGGCGCACTCGCGATTCCGGAGGCGCTGATGATGCCGGAACGCAAGGTGCTCGTGCATCGCACGCCGGACGGCCGGCAGAAACCGCCCGGACGAAACCGGCGAAGAAAACGACTGCCGCAAAAAAATCGGGCAACGTGAAAAAGGAAGATCCAGGCAAGCAGTCTTCCAGGACGAAAAAAAAGGGAGATCGCCGTGGCTAAACCCACGCAAGAACGTGCAACTCGCCTGATCTATGGTTTTCATGCGGTGCTCGGAAAACTACGGCGCGACGCCGGTGGCATACTCGAACTGTATCTTGCCGAAGAACGCAGTGACGTGCGCATGCGCGACGTGCGACGGCTGGCCGATGAAGAGAATGTGCGCAGTATTCAGGCCGATAACGAGCGGCTCGAACGCATGGTCGGCACGCGGCGTCACCAGGGCGTGGTGGCGCGTATCGATGCGCGCCAACGTGAGGTCAAACTCTCCGATGTGCTCGAAACCATCGAGGGGGATGCCCTGTTGCTGGTGCTCGATGGGGTGCAGGATCCGCACAACCTCGGTGCCTGTCTGCGGGTGGCCGACGCAGCCGGGGCGCATGCGGTGATCGTGCCCAAGGATCGTGCGGTCGGTTTGAACGCAACGGCCGCCAAGGTTGCCAGCGGAGCGGCTGACAGCGTGCCCTACGTTACGGTAACCAATCTGGCACGTGCGTTGCGCGAAATGCAGAAAGCCGGTATTCGTGTGATCGGCACCGCCGCTGAAGCGCCTCAATCCCTGTATGAAGCAGATCTTTCCGGCCCGGTCGCGCTGGTGTTGGGTTCAGAGGGAGAGGGCATGCGACGATTGACGCGCGAAACCTGCGATGAGCGGGTGCATATTCCATTGCACGGTAGTGTCGAGAGTCTCAACGTCTCGGTTGCAAGTGGTATCTGTCTGTTCGAAACGCGTCGTCAGCGCGGGTGAGCCAGGTGTGCACGATGTTCTGATTGCTTGGATGCGTGCGCGTGATCGCACTTTATGGAAATTTGAATGTCTCCTGCATTGAAATTCTTGCTTGCGGCGCGACGCAGCGAAATCCTCTCTCTCGAACAACTCGCGGTAACGTGCGATCTTGTGGCCCGTTGTGCTCGCCTGATTCACGCGCTGCAACGGGAGCGAGGGGTTGCCGGCGTGTATCTGGTTTCTCAGGGTGAGCGCTTTGAGAGCCGACATGAGGCATGCGTTGAAGACAGCGCAGCCGAAGAGCAGGCAACGCGCGAAGTTTTTGATCTGCTCGAGACTGAATCCGGTCAGGCCAGTGGTCGGGCGCGCCTGTTCAATCGAATGGCCACGGTGTTGCACGGGCTCGAATCGCTGCCGGATGTGCGTGACCGTACGGTTTCTCTGAACGCGTCATCGGAGGAGGTCGCCGAAACCTATTCACGTCTGATCAGTGGCTTGCTGGCGGTGGTGTTTGAAGCCGCCGACAGCGCCGGTGACCCGGGTATTTCGCGTGCGCTGGTTGCGTTGTTCAATTTCATGCAAGGCAAGGAGCTGGCCGCGCAGGAACGCGGTATCAGCGCAGCCGGATTCGCAATGGGGCATTTCGATGCGGATCGACAGGACCGTTTGGTTCACCTTATTGAAGCGCAGCAACGTTGTTTTGACACCTTCGCAAACTTCAGCGATCCCGCCATGCTGGCGCTATGGGATGAAGCCTTGCCGGTCGCAGAGCAGACCCGGTTCGAGCGCTTGCGCAGGGTGGCGGTCTCGAATGCACAGCATCGGCCTTCGGCTGACGAGGAGAGCTGGTTCGAGTTGGCCACGCGTCGCATTGATGCGATGAAGCATATCGAAAGCCGCATGACTGCCGAATTGCTGCGTTTGTCCGTACGCAAGACCAAGGACGCGCACGCTGACCTCGAGGATCATGAAGCCCTGCTCGCAACGAGCCGAAACGCAAGCGGGGGCGTGTTGCTGACGGGCACCTCGTTTGAGGCTGAGGCAATGAATCCGTATCTCGGTCGCTCCATTCTTGATCTCGTGCGTGAGCAATCCACGCGTTTGCAGGAGATGAGCAGCGAGCTTGC
>DATGNI010000129.1:0-4595 GCA_035306825.1 Azoarcus sp.
ATCGTCAGTGAGTTCGCCCCATTTCTGCTTTACGTTGCCTTTGAGTTGCTTCCAGTTACCTTCAAAAATGTCCTTGTTCATCATCAGCTCCTGATGGTTGGGAAGTTCCTCTCACGTACTCGCGCAGGCTGATCCGCCTGCGCGCTTAACCACTATAGTTCGTTGATTCGAGAACCCAAGTTACCGTCTGAAACTTACGATCTGAAACGACTCAGCGCGTTCCCGACGGTTCTTTTCGGGACGTCAATCGGTGCGAAATGAGCGGATGTGGCACTGCGGAAATTCGAGCCGGGACATCCCCCGCGGGGCGCACACGCGTTCGCGCGACGCCTGATTCAGGACAAGAAAATGGTTGAAGTCTGCCCGCCGCCGGGGGGCGACAAGAAAAAATACGAATGCATCCAGGGTCGTTCAGGTGAAAGGCGACCGCACCGGACGCGGCGTCGGGACCGAGCGCTGCTGAAACATCTCCGCGCCCGACCGCGCGCTCGTCAGCACCATCCTTTTTTCCCTCGGTTACAGGGTCGCGCGAGCGACGAAAGGCTGCGATTACTGCTCGCCGTCTTCGGCGTCTGCGGCGGGACCTTTTTCGAGTTCAGCCACGCGTGCTTCCAGTTGCTGCAAGCGGAGGCGGGTCTGAGCCAGCACTTCACGTTGCACTTCGAATTCCTCGCGGGTCACCAGATCGAGGCGCTCGAAAGTGCCGCCGAGCACCGCGCGAACATTTTTCTCAATGTCTTTCGCCGGGCTGGACGCAGCCAATTCGGCAAATTTCGATGCGATTTCATCAAGGATGCGGGGCGTGGTCATCGTGATCTCCTGAATTGCCTGCGGCAAACGCCGCGCTTGTGCGCAGTTTACCGTTTTTGCCGCTGTAAAAGGGTTTGCACCGCAACAGTGCATGAGGCACCGAAAGCAGGCACACCATGCACCACACCTTGGCGCTCAAATGCCATGAAAACCAATAACACAATGAATTAAAAAGGCTTCTTTACCTGGAACGGATTGTGCTTAAGAGCCTTTGCAAAGGCTTCATTCGCAGACACACAGCTTTCTGCAAAACCTACGCACCATCCGAAGACTTCAGGAGAAGCTCATGAAACTTGTCACCGCAATCATCAAACCCTTCAAGCTCGACGAAGTCCGCGAAGCCCTGTCCGAGATCGGGATTCAAGGGGTCACGGTCGTCGAGGTGAAGGGGTTCGGACGCCAGAAGGGTCACACCGAACTTTATCGTGGCGCGGAATATGTGGTCGATTTTCTACCCAAGGTGAAGCTTGAAATCGCGCTCTGCGACGAGCTGGTCGAACAGGCAGTCGAAGCGATCGAGCGATCCGCCGCAACCGGAAAAATCGGCGACGGCAAGATTTTCATCTTCGAACTTCAACAGGCAATCCGTATCCGCACCGGCGAAACCGGCGCCGACGCACTTTAAGGACCTTGTCATGAAAATCTCACCCAAACCCCTGTTCGCGACGCTCGCAGCCCTCCTCAGCACGCCAGCCTTTTCCCAAGAGAGTTCAATGACAAGCAATCTGTTCCATCTGCAGTATGCGATGGACACCTTCTATTTTCTCGTGTGCGGAGCGCTCGTCATGTGGATGGCGGCCGGCTTCGCGATGCTTGAATCCGGCCTCGTCCGCTCCAAAAACACCACCGAGATCCTGACCAAGAACGTTTCGTTGTTCTCGATCAGCTGCGTGATGTACCTGATCTGCGGATACGCCCTCATGTACGGCGGCAGCCCCTTTTTGTTTGACATTGCCGGAGGGGACACGCTGGTCGACGACGCGCTTGGTGCATTCGCCGAACGGGGCGATTTCGAAGGCGACTCGGTCTATTCCGGCGCATCCGATTTTTTCTTCCAGGTCGTATTCGTCGCCACTGCGATGTCCATCGTTTCGGGCTCGATCGCCGAACGCATGAAGTTGTGGGTGTTTCTTGCCTTCACGGTTGTCATGACCGGTTTCATCTATCCGATGGAAGGCTCCTGGACCTGGAACGGTGAGGATGTATTCGGCCTGTACAACCTTGCCAGCCTTGGATTTTCCGATTTTGCCGGCTCCGGCATCGTGCATATGGCCGGCGCTTCCGCCGCACTGGCCGGCGTGCTTTTGCTTGGCGCTCGTCGCGGAAAATACGGCCCGAACGGCGAACCCCGCGCCATCCCGGGCGCCAACCTTCCACTCGCCACACTCGGCACCTTCATCCTGTGGATGGGCTGGTTCGGTTTCAACGGCGGATCGGTGCTGAAACTCGGTGACATCGCCAGCGCCAACAGCATCGCACTGGTGTTTCTCAACACCAACACTGCCGCTGCGGGTGGCGCGATCGCTGCCCTGATCACATCCAAGCTGATGTTTGGCAAGACCGACCTGACGATGCTGCTCAACGGTGCCCTTGCCGGCCTGGTGGTCATCACGGCCGAACCCTCCACCCCGACGCCGTTGCTCGCCACGCTGTTCGGCGCGGCCGGTGGCGTACTGGTGGTGCTGTCGATCACCACGCTTGATCGTGTATTCAGAATCGATGACCCGGTCGGTGCGATCTCGGTACACGGCGTATGCGGTCTGCTCGGCCTGCTTCTGGTGCCGCTTACCAACAGCAGCGCCACTTTCGTCGGCCAGATCGTCGGCGCCCTGACGATCTTCGTGTGGGTCTTTGGCCTCAGCCTGCTCGTGTGGGGCTGCCTCAAGAAAGTGGTCGGCCTGCGCATCAGCGAGGAAGAGGAATACAAGGGGATCGATCTCGTCGAATGCGGCCAGGAAGCCTATCCGGAATTTGTCATCAAATAAATCGATTGGGCCACAAACCGAAAAAGGCGCGAAGCGCCTTGAAACCACGCATCAGCTGCGGCCGCAGCCCCACGCAGCCGCAGCACTTTCAAAGGAAAGACCATGCAAAAACGTAATTTCGCAACGCTCCTGTCCGTCTCCTTGCTTGTCTCTGCGCCGGCGATCGCCGACGACCTGCCGATCTCGGCCAATATCAGCTTCGTCTCCGATTACGCCTTCCGCGGGGTCAGCCAGACCGATGAAAAACCCGCGCTCCAGGGTGGCTTGGATTTCGAACACGACAGTGGTTTTTATCTTGGCGTGTGGGGCTCGAACATTTCCTGGCTGGAAGATGCGGGCGCAGACAAAAGCAGTCTTGAGACCAACCTCTACGCCGGCTACGCCACCGAGTTCGGCCCGATCGGCCTGGACGTCGGTCTGCTGCAATATTACTACCCGGGGAAATTCGGTCGCGGCACCGACTACCACGCCAACGGCGGCAAGGATCCGGACACACTGGAAGGCCATATCGGCCTGTCGTGGAAGTTTCTGTCCTTCACCTACTCCCACGCTTTCAGCAATCTGTTCGGCCTCGACAATTCGAAGGGCTCCAAATACTACGACCTGAGCGCTGAATACGAAATCATCGACCGGCTGACGCTGGGTGCCCATTATGGCTACTCGGACATCAGGAATGGCGACAACTACAAGGACTGGAGCCTCGGCGCCACCTATGCCTACGGTGGGATCGATTTCGGCCTGCACTACGTCGATACCAACGAGAACGATGATCTGATGGACGACCGCTACATCTTCTCGATCAGCAAGACTTTCTGAACGGCGATCTCCTCGCCACGCAAACGGGCGCCCTTCGGGACGCCCGTTTTTTGTCGTTCGGCCGCGCTCAGACGCGTGCGAAAGCCTGATCTATTTCAGCGCGCAGGGCCGCGTAGTCGTTGGTCACCGGGAATTGCGGAAACTCACGGATGACGTTCTCGGGCGCACGGAACAGGATGCCGCCGTGGGCCTCGCCGAGCATCGAAGTGTCGTTGTACGAATCGCCCGCCGCGACAGTGGTGAAATTGAGTTCCTTGAAGCGACGCACGGCTTCGCGCTTCTGATCCGGCATACGCAGACGGTAGTGGGTGACGCGGCCGGAGGTATCCGCTTCGAGGCTGTGGCAGAACAACGTCGGCCAACCGAGCTGGCGCATCAGCGGATGGGCAAACTCGTAGAAGGTGTCGGACAAAATCACCACCTGATAGCGCTCGCGCAGGCCGTCCAGGAATTCGCGTGCGCCCGGCATCGGCCCCATTGAGGCGATCACCTCCTGGATTTGCGGCAGCCCCTGACCGTGCTGGGCGAGCACATCCAGGCGATATTGCATGAGCTTGTCGTAATCGGGCTCATCGCGCGTGGTACGACGCAGCGCCTCGATGCCGGTTCGCTCGGCAAACTCAATCCAGATTTCAGGAACCAGAACACCTTCGAGGTCGAGACAGACAATTTGCACGATGAAGCCTTTCAGAAAATAAGCAAAAACAGCGCGCGATTGTAGCAGCGCACAAGGAAAGCGGATCTAATCCACCGGGATACTCTCCAGCCGCTCCTCAATTTCAAGCCAGCGCATCTCGGCCTCTTCAATGTTGGCCGCAAGTTCGGCCTGATGTTTGAGCAAGTCCTGCAACGCTGCCGAATCACTGTCTGCATACAGGGCGGGATCTGCCAGACGTTCATCGATCTGGGTCTTTTCCTTCTGCCAACTGTCGAGCCGGCGTTCAAGCTGATCCCGTTCTTTGGTCAGCGGACGACGTTCGGCCA
>DATGNI010000130.1:0-2583 GCA_035306825.1 Azoarcus sp.
GGCGTAGTCCACCGCCGCAACCCCCACCGCATACGCCTGTTTGGCATCCGTCTCCGACACCAGATGGCCCGCTGCGCGCTGCAGATAATCCGGAATCGCCCAATGATGCTTGTACCCGAATTCCTTGCTGATCAGCCGTGCAATGGTCTGCCCGGCTCCGCCCAGCTGAACGTAGCCTTTAGCATCAACGCTTTGTTCCATGACGCGTGAACCATCCGACCATGAAATGCCTTCCGATACCGTCACCGCACAATAACCAACGCGTTCCACGGTACGTTCAACCTCGGCCAGAAAACGCGCGCGGTCCAACGGCACCTCGGGCATCAGGATGATGTGTGGCGGATCGTTTTCGTCACGCCGCGCCAGCGCGCTGGCCGCCGCCAACCAACCCGCATTGCGGCCCATGACTTCCAGTACGAAAGCCCGCCCGACACGGCCCGCCATGGCGCGCAAATCCATGCCGGATTCAAGCATCGACGTGGCGATATATTTCGCCGCAGAACCGAAACCGGGGCAGCAGTCCGTACCTTCAATATCGTTGTCGACGGTCTTCGGCACCCCGACCGTCACCAACGGAAAGCCGCGCCGTCTCGCCTCGCGCGAAATCTGTGCAACGGTGTGCATCGAGCCGTTACCGCCGTTGTAGAGCAACGCACCGACTTCGTGTGCGGCCAGAACCTGGAACAAGCGATCGTACGGCGCCATATCGTTTTCCGGCTCCGGCAAATCAAAACGGCATGAGCCAAACGCCCCGCCCGGCGTGCGCGCAAGTCGCTCGAGATCCTCGGCAGACAGAACCGAAGTGTCGTACAACCTTTCATCGAGCACGCCAACCAGGCCATGCTGCCCGGCCAATACATTGTGAATTTTCCCGCTGGCACGCGCGGCCGCAATCACACCCGCCGCGCTTGCATTGATGACCGCGGTGACGCCACCCGACTGGGCATAAAGGAGATTTTTCATGGGCAATAAACCAGAAAACCGGCAGGACGCGAAAACGTCTTGCCGGTTTGAGCCGAGGGACGAAGAACCCGCGTCCCGAAAGATTTACGTCAGCGCATCGAATGCGCGCTGCGTGATTTCCTCGACTGTTCCGAGGCCGGAGATCTTGCGCACCTTGGGCGCAGCAGCATCGCCGCTCGCTTCCCACTGAACGTAGTAATCGATCAACGGCTTGGTCTGCGCGTGATAGATTTCCAGCCGCTTACGCACGGTTTCTTCACGGTCATCGTCACGCAGCACAAGATCTTCGCCGGTTTCATCGTCTTTGCCTGCGACGATCGGCGGATTGTGCGTGACGTGATAAATGCGGCCGGAGGCCGGATGCAGACGGCGCCCGCTCATGCGCTCGATGATCGCGTCATCATCGACCTCCATCACCAATACAAAGTCGAGCGCCACATTGGCCTCTTTCAGCGCATCGGCCTGCGGGAGGGTGCGCGGAAAACCGTCGAACATGTAACCCGTCTGGCAATCGTCCTGCGTCAATCGATCACGCACCAGTCCAATAATGATGTCATCGGACACGAGACCGCCGGCATCCATGATTTTCTTCGCTTCGATGCCCAGCGGCGTACCCTCACGCACCGCAGCGCGCAACATGTCGCCAGTGGCGATCTGCGGAATGCCAAAACGCTCTTTGATAAAGCTGGCTTGGGTCCCTTTTCCGGCACCCGGCGGTCCGAGAAGAATCAATCGCATAAAAACTCCCTGTTTTACGGTCCGCGCATCCGGCCGTCTTTTTTTGTTTGTGCCGACCACCGGCCAGCGTTTCAGCGTGATGCAGCGAACACCGCGCACGCGCGTTCGAGGTCTTCCGGGGTGTCCACCCCGGCGGCCGGCGCTTTGGCGACCACCTTCACTGCAATGACGTGGCCGTGCCACATCACACGCAACTGTTCGAGCGCCTCCCACTGTTCTAATGGAGACGGCGCCAATTGTGCATAACGACGCAGAAAACCCGCCCGATACGCATAGATCCCGACATGGCGCAGCACCGGCAGCCCTTCTGGCACGATTTCACGGGATTCTGCAAAGGCGTCCCGTGCCCACGGAATTGGCGCGCGCGAAAAATACTGCGCGTGGCCGCGTTCATTGCACACCACTTTCACCACGTTCGGATTGAACAGGCTTTCGGCGTCACCAATCGGATGCGCAACGGTCGCCATCGCAGCCTCGCGATCGGCCGCCAGTGTTTCCGCCACCTCACGGATCAACAATGGATCGATTAAGGGCTCATCACCTTGCACATTGACGACGATCGCGTCGTCCTGCCAACCGAGTGCCGTAACGAGCTCTGCGAGCCGATCGGTCCCGCTCGAATGGTCTTTGCGGGTCATCTGCGCTTGCCCGCCAACGGCTTGCACGGCTTCACACACCTGCGAATCATCCGTCGCCACCCACACTTCGTGCGCGCCCGACGCAACGGCGCGTTCCCAGACACGCACAATCATGGGCTGGCCGCAGATATCCGCCAATGGCTTGCCAGGCAGCCGGGTCGAAGCAAACCGCGCCGGAACAACGACGCGAAACTTCGTCATGCGCGACGCTTCCGGATGGTTTCCACTTCTTCCGCGCTCATCA
>DATGNI010000131.1:0-37322 GCA_035306825.1 Azoarcus sp.
CTTGCGCTCCCGCGGGAATACAAAGTGTTGTTCCTGCAGGGCGGCGGAACGCAACAGTTTTCCCAGGTTCCGATGAATCTGCTCGCCGGCGGTTCGGCCGACTATCTCGTAACAGGAGCGTGGTCGCAAAAAGCCTTTGACATCGCCAGCGCATTGGCGCCCAACATGAACGGTGCCGTGCGCCTGGCGGTTTCGACCGCTGAGAGCGGATTTCGCCGGCTCCCGCGCAGCGACGAATACACCCTAAATCCGCGCGCGGCCTATGTGCATCTATGCACCAACGAGACCATCCACGGGGTGGAATTCATGTCCCCGGAGCAGTTGCCGGACACTGCGGCACCGCTCGTGGCAGACATGTCTTCGCACATTCTGTCGCGCCCGATGGAGGTGTCGCGCTTCGGTATGATTTACGCGGGCGCACAAAAAAATATCGGCCCCTCCGGATTGGCCGTTGTGATCGTGCGCGAGGATCTGCTCGACCGTGCCTGGTCCGGTACGCCGGCGCTGATGAAGTATCGGGCGATGGCCGACAGCGGGTCGATGCTGAACACGCCGCCGACCTATTCGATCTATATCGCCGGTCTGGTGTTCCAATGGCTGCTGCGCGAAGGCGGGCTGGCCGAGATGGAAACGCGCAACGCTGCCAAGGCGAAACAACTGTACGACTGTATTGATGGATCGGACTTTTATCGCAACGAGATTGACCCGGCCAGCCGCTCACGCATGAATATTCCATTCTTGCTCGCGGATGCGGCGCTGGAGGCCGATTTTCTCGCGGGCGCTGAAAGGGCGGGCCTGCTGCAATTGAAAGGGCACAAATCGGTCGGCGGGCTACGCGCGTCGATCTACAACGCGATGCCGCCGGAGGGTGTGGCGGCACTGGTGGACTACATGCGCGAATTCGCGCGGACGCGCGGCTGAACGCCGGGGTGCGGGCATGAATAAGGAATTGCAGAAAATCCGCGAGGAAATCGATCAACTGGACGCCGCGATGCTTGATCTGCTGAGCCGGCGCGCACAGTGCGCGCAGCGGGTGGGTGAGATCAAGGAAGGCAATCTCTATCGACCGGAGCGTGAAGCGCAGGTGCTTTACGCAATCGGCGAGAAAAATCCCGGCCCGTTGTCCGACGCCACCGTGCGCCACCTCTTCCGCGAAATCATGTCGGCCTGTCTTGGGCTGGAAGAGCCACAGCGCGTGGTGTATCTCGGCCCTGCCGGCACCTTTTCCGAAAGTGCGGCGCGCAAGCATTTTGGTGCCGCGCCGATCTTTATGCCGCAGGTGACGATCGACGAAGCGGTTCGCATGGTGGAGGCCGACAATGCCGATTACGCCGTGGTGCCGGTGGAAAACTCCACCGAAGGTGTGGTGGGCGGCACGCTCGATTTACTGCTTGCGAGCCGCTTGAAGGTGTGTGGAGAAGTGGGTCTGCGCATTCATCAGCATTTGATGTCGAAATCCGACAGTGTCGCCGGCTTGAGGAAGGTGTACTCGCACCCTCAATCGCTTGCGCAATGCCATGAATGGTTGAACCGCAGCCTTGCGGGTGTTGAACGTGTTCCGGTGACGAGTAACGCTGAAGCGGCGCGTTTGGCGGCAGAGGAAGAAGGCGCCGCCGCGATCGCCGGGGAGGGGGCGGCGGAATTGTATGCCCTCAATATTCTGGGCGCGAACATTGAAGATGATCCGCGCAATACCACGCGTTTCCTCGTGCTCGGCAAGCATGATGCAGGCGTCTCGGGGCGGGACAAAACGTCTTTGGTCTGCTCGGCGCCGAACCGGCCCGGTTCGGTATACAAGCTGCTCGAACCGCTGGCGCGCCACAACGTCAGCATGAGCAAGTTTCAATCGCGCCCTTCCCGCAACGGCATGTGGGAATACATGTTCTACATCGATATAGAAGGCCATCGGGCCGACGCTCCGGTGGCGACCGCGCTGGCCGAGCTTGAAGAGCGCGCCTCCTTCGTCAAGGTGCTCGGTTCGTACCCCGTCGCCGCGATCTGAGGTTTTTCATGAACAAGATTCTGACTGTCGCGCCGGAGCACGTCGGCGCGATTTCCCCCTACCAGCCCGGCAAGCCGATTTCCGAACTGGCGCGCGAGATGGGGCTGGCCGAAGCTGACATCGTCAAACTCGCGTCCAACGAAAACCCTCTTGGCATGAGTGCCGCCGCACGGGAGGCAGTGATTGCCGCTCTGGACGAAGGCGCGCGTTATCCGGATGGCAATGGTTTCGCCTTGAAATCTGCGCTGATGGAAAAATTCGGCGTGGGGGTGGAGCGGATCGTGCTGGGCAACGGCTCCAACGACATTCTGGAACTGGCCGCCCGCGCGGTGCTCGCGCCCGGTCATTCAGCCGTGTTCTCGCAATATGGCTTTGCGGTGTATCCGCTCGTGACTCAGGCGATCGGAGCGGAAGGCATCATGGTTCCGGCGCGTGATTTCGGTCATGACCTGGATGCGATGGCGGCAGCGATTCGACCCGACACGCGTATTGTTTTCATCGCCAACCCGAACAATCCGACCGGCACCTTTATTGAAGGCGCGATGATTGAGGCGTTCCTCCAGCGCGTGAGGGAGGATGTGCTGGTCGTGCTCGACGAGGCGTATACCGAATATCTGGATGCGGATCAGCGCTATGACAGCATTGGCTGGACTGCGCGCTTTCCGAATCTGCTGGTCTCGCGCACCTTCTCCAAGGCGTATGGTCTGGCGGGATTGCGTGTCGGCTACGGCGTGGGGCATGCGGAGGTGATCGACCTGCTCAACCGCGTGCGTCAACCGTTCAACGTGAATCACGTGGCGCTTGCCGCCGCTCAGGCGGCATTGCGTGACGAAGACTATCTGGTGCGCAGTGCCACCCTCAACCGCCGCGGCATGACACAGCTTACCGACGCCTTCAGGCGTCTTGGGCTGGAATGGATTCCGTCGTGCGGAAATTTCATTGCGCTGCGGGTTGGAGACGCGGCGAAGGTGAATGCCGCACTTTTGGCGCAAGGAATCATCGTACGCCCGATCGCGGGGTATGGCATGCCGGAATGGTTGCGTGTCTCGATTGGGCTGGAAGCAGAAAACGCGCGTTTCATCGCGGCGCTTGAACGCGCGCTACGGGAGTAAGGCAATGGCTGTAATCGAAAAACTCGTCGTATGCGGCGTCGGTCTGATCGGCGGTTCGTTTGCGCTCGCGCTGCGTGAAGCGGGGATGGTGCGCCGCGTGGTGGGTGTGGGCCGCACGCGCGCCACGCTTGAGCGGGCTCAGGAGTTGGGCGTCATTGACGAGAGTACGGACTCCTGGGCCGAGGCCTTGGATGGTGCGGATTTCGTGCTGCTTGCCGTGCCGGTCGGGCAGATGAGCGGCATCATGAAAGCCATGGCGCCGCATCTCGGTCCGGATACCGTCGTCACCGACGCGGGAAGCACGAAGCGCGACGTCATCGCATCGATTCGGTGCGAGCTGGGCGAGCATCTCGCCAATGTTGTGCCGGCGCATCCGATTGCCGGAGCGGAGAAAAGTGGGGTGGATGCCGCCTTCGCCTCGCTGTACGCGGACAAACGCGTCGTGTTGGCACCTTTGCCTGAAAATGAGCCGGCCGCGACACTTCGTGTCCGCAGGGCGTGGGAAGCGTGCGGCGCAGTGGTGTATGAGGTGCCGCCGCAGGATCACGACAACATCTTTGCCGCGGTCAGTCATCTGCCGCATTTGCTGGCGTTCGGTCTGGTCCATGAATTGGCCGGCCGCGAGGACGCCGAACGCCTGTTCGGTTTCGCTGCGAGCGGTTTTCGCGATTTTACGCGTATTGCCGGAAGTCATCCGGAGATGTGGCGTGACATCTGCATTGCCAACCGTCAGCCGTTGCTCGCGGAACTGGACAGCTTCGCGGCCAAGCTCGAACAGATACGCGCGATGTTGTTGTCGGCCGATGAAGAAGGGCTGGCGCGCTTGTTTGGAGAGGCGCGCGATGCACGTAATGCTTGGAGTGAGCGGCAGGAGAGCGGTCAGTGACCATGGAATTTCTTGATCTTCCGCCTTTGCTCGGCGCCCGCGGCACGGTGCGCCTGCCGGGCTCGAAAAGCATTTCGAACCGCTCGCTGCTGCTGGCGGCACTGGCCGAGGGAGAGACCCGTATTTTCGACCTGCTCGCCTCGGACGACACCGAACGCATGCTCGAGGCGCTGGAAGCGCTGGGCGTCGAATGTCGTTTCGAAAGCGAGGGCGTGTGCCGCGTGAAAGGTGTTGGCGGAGCCTTTGCAGTCAAACAGGCCGAGCTGTTTCTCGGCAATGCCGGCACAGCTTTCCGCCCGCTCACCGCGGCGCTTGCGTTGTCAGGCGGAAAGTATCGCCTTTCCGGCGTGCCACGTATGCACGAACGACCGATCGGTGACCTCGTCGAGGGCTTGCGTCAGCTGGGTGCCGATGTGGAATACCTGGCGGATGAAGGCTTTCCGCCGCTTGCGATTCATCCGGGCAAGATCCAAGCGGGCGGAGTCGTGCAGGTGCGCGGCGATGTGTCGAGCCAGTTTCTGACGGCGCTTTTGATGGCCTTGCCGTTGAGCGGCGGCGGAGCGGTGGTCGAAGTGGTCGGCGAATTGATTTCCAAGCCGTATATCGAGATTACGTTGGCGTTGATGGAGCGTTTCGGTGTGTCCGTGAAGCGCGAAGGCTGGCAACGTTTCGAGGTGCCTGCGGGCGCGCGCTACCGTAGCCCGGGAGATCTACACGTGGAGGGCGATGCGTCATCGGCGTCGTATTTTCTTGCGGCCGGGGCGATTGGCGGTGGGCCGGTGCGTGTGGAAGGGGTTGGACGGAACAGTATTCAGGGAGATGTGCGTTTTGCTGAAACCCTGGAGCATCTCGGCGCGCAAATCCGTATGGGAGAGAACTGGATCGAGGCGGCGGCACCGGTGGATGGACGTCTGCGTGCGTTCGATCTCGATCTCAACCACATCCCCGATGCGGCGATGACGTTGGCAGTGGCTGCGTTGTTTGCGGACGGGCCGTGCCGGTTGCGCAATATCGGCAGTTGGCGCGTGAAGGAAACCGACCGGATTGCTGCCATGGCGATTGAGCTGACCAAGGTGGGCGCGACGGTTGAGGAAGGCAGTGACTGGTTGCGCGTCGAGCCGCTCGCCCGCCCGCGTCCTGCGGCGATCGATACGTACGATGATCATCGCATGGCCATGTGCTTTTCGTTGGTCAGTTTGGGCGACACTCGTGTGCGCATCAACGATCCGCGCTGTGTGAACAAGACTTTCCCCGAGTATTTCAACGCTTTCGCCCAAGTGGCTGAGGTGGTGCCGGTGGTGGCGATTGACGGCCCGGGCGCCTCGGGGAAGGGCACGGTGGCTGCGCGTGTGGCGGAGACGTTGGGTTGGAACTATCTGGACAGCGGATCGTTGTATCGACTCGTTGCGCTCGTTGCGATGCAGCGCGGGCTTGCATTCGATGCGGAAGAGGTGCTTGCCGCGATAGCGCGTGAGTTGCCGGTGCGTTTCGAGCGCGACAAAATTTTGCTCGAGGGTGTGGATGTGAGCGAACGGATCCGCGAAGAAGATTGCTCGGCCGGTGCTTCGCGGGTGGCAGCTCTTCCTGCCGTACGGGCGGCCCTGCTGGATTGTCAGCGCGATTTTCGTCGTGCTCCCGGCCTGGTCGCCGAGGGGCGTGACATGGGGTCGGAGGTGTTTCCGGATTCGAAGAACAAGTTCTTTCTCACGGCATCGGTTGACGCGCGGGCGGAGCGGCGTCATAAGCAGTTGATGAAGAAGGGGATCAGTGCTAAGCTGGACGATCTCCGAAAAGATTTGGAGTTGCGCGATCAACGCGATGCAGCACGGAGTGTTGCGCCGCTTCGCCGACTTCCGGATGCAGCACTCGTCGACACCACCGAAATGACGGCAGACGAGGCGGTTTCCGAGATTTTGGAGGATCTACGCGTTCAAGGCGCGTAATAAGCGACTGGTTGCGGCGGGTGAGCGATCGCGGTCAGTCTTCACACAACTTAACTGGTTGCCTTGGTGCGCTGTGCGCCATGGCTTTGGATTTACCAACTTTTATGACTATTGCCACCCATGATTCCGTCGTGACGGAAAGTTTTGCCGAAATGTTTGAGGAAAGCCTCGCAACTCAGGAAATGCGAGTTGGTGAGGTGATTACTGCCGAAGTGGCCAGCATCGATCACAACTTCGTGGTTGTGAATGCCGGGCTCAAGTCCGAGAGCTACGTTCCCATTGAAGAATTCCGCAATGATCGCGGTGAACTTGAAGTCGAAGTGGGTGACTTCGTTCACGTTGCGATCGATGCACTTGAAGACGGCTATGGCGAAACCCGTCTGTCGCGCGACAAGGCCAAGCGTATCGCGGCCTGGAATGATCTGGAGAAAGCGCTCAACGAAGGCAGCCTCGTCAAAGGCGTTGTCACCGGGCGCGTCAAGGGTGGCTTGACCGTTATGACCAACAGCATCCGCGCGTTCCTGCCGGGCTCGCTGGTCGACATGCGTCCGGTCAAGGACACTGCCCCGTACGAGGGCAAAGAATTCGAATTCAAGGTCATCAAGCTCGACCGTCGTCGCAACAACGTGGTTGTTTCGCGCCGCGCTGTGCTCGAAGAGAGCATGGGTGAAGAGCGCGAAAAGCTGCTCGCGACGCTGCAGGAAGGCATTGTCATCAAGGGTATCGTCAAGAACATCACCGACTACGGTGCGTTCGTCGACCTCGGTGGCATCGACGGCCTGCTGCACATCACCGATCTGGCCTGGCGTCGTGTGCGTCACCCGTCGGAAGTGCTGAACGTGGGTGATGAAATCGAAGCCAAAGTGCTCAAGTTCGACCAGGAGCGTCAGCGCGTCTCGCTCGGCTTGAAGCAGCTCGGTGATGATCCGTGGGTCGGTATTTCCCGCCGTTACCCGCAAAGCACCCGTCTGTTCGGCAAGGTCACCAATATCACCGACTACGGCGCGTTCGTCGAAGTCGAGCAGGGGATCGAGGGCCTGGTTCACGTGTCCGAAATGGACTGGACCAACAAGAACATTCATCCGACCAAAGTTGTCCAGCTGGGCGATGAGGTCGAGATCATGATTCTTGAGATCGACGAAGATCGCCGCCGTATCTCGCTCGGTATGAAGCAGTGCATGTCGAACCCGTGGGACGACTTCGCGCTGAATTACAAGAAGGGCGACAAGGTTGCCGGGCAGATCAAGTCGATCACCGATTTCGGTGTCTTCATCGGCCTGGAAGGCGGTATCGACGGTCTGGTGCACTTGTCGGACCTGTCCTGGAGTGAAGGCGGCGAAGATGCCGTGCGCAACTTCAAGAAAGGCGACGAGGTCCAGGCGGTGGTGCTGGCGATTGATGTCGAGCGCGAGCGCATTTCGTTGGGCGTCAAGCAGCTGGATGGCGATCCCTTCACCAACTTCATCGCCACCCATGAAAAGAACTCGCTGGTGACGGGCGTCGTCAAGAGCGTTGAGGCGCGCGGTGCGGTCATTCAGTTGAACGACGAAGTGGAAGGCTATCTGCGTGCTTCCGAAGCCGCCGCTCAGCGTGTTGACGATCTCAGCACCATCCTGAAGGAAGGCGATGAAGTCGAGACGATGATCATTAACGTGGATCGCAAGACCCGTTCGATCAACCTGTCGATTCGCGCCAAGGATCAAGCCGAAACCAGTCAGGCCATCAACAAGCTGGCGGCAGGCGATGCTGTGAGCGGCACCACCAACCTTGGGGCGCTGCTCAAAGCCAAGCTGAACGAGCAGAAGCAATAAGCTACTGTCTGCCATGACCAAATCGGAGTTGATTTCGAAGCTTGCGGGGCGCTTCCCGCAGCTCGTCGCGAAAGATGCCGATTGCGCGGTCAAGATGGTGCTCGATGCGATGACCGAAGCGCTTTCGCGCGGAGATCGCATCGAGATCCGCGGTTTCGGTAGTTTCGCGCTGAACTATCGCCCGCCCCGTGTGGGGCGCAACCCGAAGTCCGGTGAGCGCGTGCATGTGCCTGAGAAGTATGTGCCGCATTTCAAAGCAGGCAAGGAGTTGCGCGAGCGGGTTGATATCGTCGGCTGAGCATGCAAGCATCGGGTAAGTACCGATGCCTGAACACGAGAAAGGCGGCATGGGCCGCCTTTCTTTTTTTCTGCTGTTGTCCCAAGCTAAAATAGCGGCTTTGCGGGGCGAGATAGAATGCTTGCGAAGGCTGTCTCGCGCAAGACCAACGTTCCACGCTGGTGTGAACCCCTCTTATCCTGGAGAAAACGCTGTCATGCGTATTTTGAAGTTACTCCTGGGGATTTTGCTTTTCTTCCTTTTGTTCGGTTTTGCGATCAAAAATGGTCACCACGTCGATGTATTTTTCTTCTTCGAGAAGGAATGGAGCGTGCCGCTGATCTTCATATTGCTCACTGTTTTTGCTGTGGGAGCGTTGCTCGGCGTGATTGCTCCGGTGCTTTCGCTGCTTGCCCGACGGCGTGAAATTTCCCGTTTGCGGCGGGAATTGGCGCGCGCGGAACGTGGGCAAGAGACACGCGCCGAAAACACCGCCGTCACCTCGAAAAAGGCTGCCTGATCGATGGAAATCGAATATTGGTGGCTCTTTACCTTGCCCTTGTTTTTTGCCCTTGGCTGGGTCGCGGCGCGTATCGACATCCGGCAAGTGGTGCGTGAGTCGCGTGCTTTGCCGCGCGCTTGGCTCAAAGGCCTCAATTTTCTTGTGGACGAAAAGCAGGATCGGGCGATCGATGCGTTTTCTGAAGCTGCGCGCATCGACCCCGACTCGATCGATCTGCAGTTTGCGCTGGGTGCGTTATACCGTCGGCGCGGCGAGACCGAGCAAGCGGTGCGCATTCACCAAGGGCTGGTGGATCGTGACGTCATCAGCGAGAACAAACGTCTCGATGCGCTGGCCGCATTGGGCCAGGACTATCTCAACGCGGGTCTGCTCGATCGCGCCGAAGGCGTGTGTATCCGGCTGCGCGGTACGCGTTACAGCGAAGAGGCGACCCGCCATTTGCTCGATATTTACCAGCAAGAGCGCGAATGGTTGAAAGCGGTCGAAGTTGCGCGTTCGTTGTCGGGGCACGAAGGGGTGCATTGGCGGAAGGAAATCGCCAATTTTTATTGCGAGTTGGCGGCCGATGCGCTGGCCAACGTGCGCTACGATGAGGCGCGTGGCTATATCGACGAAGCGGTGGCCATGAACCGCGGTTGTGTGCGCGCGAATATCGTTCTGGGTGACTTGCATCTTGCCGAGGGGCGCGTTGAAGAGGCGATCGAGGCGTGGAAACGGATCGAAAAGCAGGACCCGATCTACCTTTCGCTGGTTGCCGAGCGCGTCATGGATGCCTTTTCCAGTCTCGGGCGAGCTGAACACGGCCGCATTCTGCTGCGCTCCTGGCTCGACAAGAAGTTTTCGCTTGATCTTCTCGACGTGGTCTTTCGCCACGAAATTGAACACGCCGGGCCGCAAGCGGCCTACACGCTGATCCGTGATCAGCTACGCATCAATCCGACGCTGCAGGGGCTGGAGAAGCTTCTCGACGCCGCCGCCCGCTTGACCGAAGGCGAGCAGCAGAATGACGTTGAACTGGTACGTCAACTGGTGCATGAGCATACGCGTCGGGTGGCGCGTTATCGTTGCACCGGATGTGGTTTCAAATCTCGCCAGTTTCAATGGCGCTGTCCGGCGTGTGGCGGATGGGAGACGTATCCGCCGCGTCGTACCGAAGAATTTGATCTCGACGACTAAAAGCGCGCAGTGTGCGCGAGCCCATTTCCCCCGAAGGCATCCTTGATCGCAGCCATGGACTACAAGACTCTTGAAGACTATATCGGCGGTACCCCGCTGGTGCGCCTGAAACGTATCAATGCGGGCCGCAACAACGTGATCCTTGCCAAGCTCGAGGGGAACAATCCGGCGGGCTCGGTTAAAGATCGACCGGCACTGTCGATGATCGTACGCGCCGAAGCGCGTGGCGAGATCAAGCCGGGTGACACACTCATTGAGGCGACCAGCGGGAACACTGGCATTGCGCTGGCCATGGCCGCAGCGATACGTGGGTACCGAATCGTTCTGGTGATGCCGGAAAACCAGAGCGTGGAGCGCCGTCAGACGATGAGCGCCTTTGGTGCCGAACTGGTGCTGACCGCCAAAGAGGGCGGCATGGAAATTGCGCGAGACGTGGCTGAGCGCATGCGGGACGAAGGGCGGGGCGTGATTCTCGACCAGTTCGCCAACCCGGACAATCCAGTCTCGCACTATGAAGGCACCGGGGTGGAAATCTGGGAGCAAACAGGCGGAAAGATCACCCATTTTGTCAGCAGCATGGGTACGACCGGCACGATCATGGGGTGCTCGCGGTTTTTGAAAGAGCAAAAACCGGAGATCGAAATCATCGGTTGTCAGCCTGAAGAGGGCTCGCAAATTCCGGGTATCCGAAAATGGCCAGAGGCCTATTTGCCGCGTATTTACGACAATCGCGCGGTGGATCGTCTCGAGTATGTCAGCCAGGCGGCGGCGGAGGAAATGACGCGTCGGCTGGCGCGTGAAGAAGGCATTTTCGCGGGTATTTCTTCCGGCGGCGCGATGCAGGTCGCTTTGAATGTGGCCGAACAGCTCGAAAACGCCGTCATTGTCACCATCATCTGCGATCGTGGCGACCGTTATCTGTCGACGGGCGTTTTTCCGCGCTGACTTCATGAGGGCGGGAATGCGCCGCGCGTTATTCGCCGGGCTGTGCATGATCGCCTGGGGTGCGGCCTCAGCGGCGAGTTTGCGTATCGAGCTTGGCGCGCTGGAGCATTCTTCTTTTTCCGCTGAAGGCGTCGCGGTCGAACTGGCCGATGACGCGGCTTCCGGCGCACTTGTCTTCGATTCCCTGCGTGTCGGCGAACAGCACTGGCAGGCTGTTCGTTTGCATTGCGCAACGCTGCGCATCGCCTTGCCCAGGCTCGTCTGTCGCGACGGCGAACTCACTGCGCAAGGGTTGCCCACGCGCTTCCGGGTGGACCTCGAATACGACCCAGAAAATACAGCCGGACACCTTACGCTCAGCGTGTCGGGCGGGGAGCGGCTTTCTGCACGGTTCGACACAAACGGTATTGAAGGAGAGATCGCGGATTTCGACCTTGCGCAGATCCGTGCGTGGTTACCGGATGTCTTGCCCGAGGGATTTACGTATGCGGGCGTTGTGAAGGGTCGTTTTGAGTTCCAGGCAGCGCCCGGTGAAGCGCAGCAGCTGCGCTTGAACGCTCAGGTGGCGAACGGGGTTTTCTCGAGCAAAGATGGTTTGCAGGCGGCCGAAAACGTAGCTCTTGAACTGACAGGAGCCTTGCGTAAAGGCTCATTGGGCTGGCTATTCGATGCGGACATTGCCTGGACGGGTGGGGAGGCGTATCTCGATCCGATCTACGTTACCGCTCCGGTGGGTTTGCATCTTGCCGGAGAATGGCGGGCGGATGCTTTGGAGTTCACCCGCGCGGCGCTGGATATCGAGGGGGTGGATGTGGCCGAGGCGCGGGCGTATTTTGCCCTCCCGGGTTTTGAGCGAAAATCTTTTGCAGCAAGTGTGGCCGGTGCCGACCTTGCCGCGATCGGCCCCACGTTCATCGCACCTTTTGTACAGCCGGCACAGCCGGAAGATTTGCTGTTTGCCGGGCGTGCCAGTGCAGGGATCGAGTTGCGCGACGGCGCGCTGCGCCTTGTTGATCTGGTATTCGATGAGGCCAGTATTTCCAACGCGGTGACGGCGCTAGCCTTTGGTCCCGTCAGTGGTGTGTTGCCATGGCGAGAGGATGAAGAGAGCACCGTTTCGCTGACAGTGGGCGGCGGACGTTGGGAGAAGCTTGAACTCGGTGAATTCGATTTCACCGCGCGTTTGCGAGACGGGGCGGTGGAGGTGGATGAGGTGGCTTTGCCGCTTCTTGACGGCCGGGTGCTGATTCGTGACCTTGCGTTGCAGCGCGCAGAGGCGGGCTGGCAAGGGCATGGCTCAGCGGCGGTGGAGCCGGTGTCGATGCCGCTGCTGAGTGTGGCACTGGGTTTGCCGGAAATGGCCGGTGTTCTGTCCGCCTCGCTGCCGGGGGTGTTCGTCTCACCCGAGGAGATACGCTTCGAAGGTGCCCTGGTGGTGGCGGTGTTCGACGGCTATTTGAACGTCACGGGTTTGCGCGTGCTCGACCCCTTCAGCGGACGGTCCCGTTTGTATTCCGACATTGAAGCGCAGCATCTCGATCTGGATCAATTTACGCGGGCCTTTGAATTCGGCAGCATCACCGGCTTCATGAACGCCAACGTGTACGGGCTGGAGTTGGTGCGATGGCGTCCGGTGCGGTTTGATGGGCGGATTTACAGTAGTCCCGGTTCCTATCGCAAACGCATCAGCCAGCGTGCGGTGCAAAACATCGGAGCATTGGGTGGCGCCGGCGCAGTGGCTGCGTTGCAGCGTGGTTTCCTCGGGCTGTTCGAGACCTTCGGCTATCGACAGATCGGTTTGTCGTGTCGGCTTGAAGGAGGCGTGTGCATGATGGGCGGGATTGACGAAGCCTCTTCTGGTCCGTTCGAAATTGTTCGTGGTGGCGGCATTCCGGCGCTCAATGTCATCGGCTACAATCGCCGCGTAGACTGGAACGAGTTGATTGATCGGGTGCAGCGCGCGATCGAATCCAACGACGGGCCGGTGATCCGCTGAATCGCGTGAGGGGAGACAAAATGCTGACAATTCGGCATCTGATTCTGGCTGCTGCGACCGCATTGGCCGTGGCAGGCTGCGTAACGATCAATATTTATTTCCCGGCTGCGGCAGCAGAAAGAGCGGCCGACCGAATTATCGATGAGGTCTGGCAAATTCGGGGCGGTGCGTCCGCGACTGAAGGCGCTGCTGAAGACTCCGGAGGTCTGCAATGAAATTCTTCCCTCGAATCCTGTTTGCCATGTGCTTGTATGGCGCCGCCATGTTGGCCGCTGCGCAGGGCAATCTTGATGTCAGCACACCGGAAATTTCCGCGCTCAAACAATCGATGAAGCAGCGCCACGCCGATCTTCGGCCACTGTACGAAGCCGGCGCGGTAGGTTTTGCCAAAGACGGCACGATCGTGTTGCGCGACGCTTCCAGCGTGCCCCTGGCGCAACGTAGCCGCGCGCAGACTCTTGTGGCGGCGGAAAACAAGGATCGTGCGGCGCTGTATCGCGAGATTTCTCGCGCCAATGATCATCCGGAATGGGAAAGTGATATTCGCAAGACCTTCGCAGAGCGTTTCATTGAACGGGCGCGCTCTGGCTGGTGGGTGCAGGGCGCTGGTGGATGGACGCGTAAGTGACGCCGCAACTGATCTTCGATATCGAAACCATCCCGGATGTGGCCGGCATCCGCACGCTGCATGACCTGCCGGAAACGCTGGACGACAGTGAAGTTGCCGAGTTCGCCTTTCAGCAACGTCGTGCAACGACGGGGAACGATTTTCTTCCTCATCACCTGCAGCGTATCGTGGCGATTTCGTGTGTGCTGCGTGACGCGCGTCACTTCCGAGTGTTTTCACTGGCTGAGCCGGAATGCACCGAGAAAGAAATCATCCAGCGGTTTTTCGATGGGATCGAGCGATATACGCCGCAGCTCGTGTCGTGGAACGGCGGTGGATTTGATCTGCCGGTGCTGCATTACCGGGGGCTGATCCACGGTGTCAGTGCGCCCCGTTACTGGGAGCAGGGCGAAGGAGATTATGCGGATTCGCGCGAATTCAAATGGAACAACTACATCAGTCGCTATCACCAGCGTCATCTCGATTTGATGGATCTGCTGGCCATGTACCAGCCACGCGCCAACGTTCGGCTGGATGAAATGGCGAGGCTGATGGGCTATCCCGGCAAGGTCGGCATGGACGGTGCACTGGTGTGGCAAGCCTGGTGCGAAGGTCGGCAGGCGGATATACGTGATTATTGTGAAACCGACGTGGTGAATACCTATCTTGTGCTGCTTGGTTTCCAGCGCATGCGCGGGGAGCGCGATGCCGACTCGCACGCACAGGAAGTTTCCCTGGTCCGAGAATCTTTGGCGCAAATCGAAGCGCCGCATTGGAAAGAGTTCCTGGAGAACTGGCCCGCGGACGATTAAGTACTTTTATTGCGAAAAGGCTTTGACAAATCGCCAAGGCTATCTATAATTGTTCGCTTCTGCAGGCGCGTAGCTCAGTTGGTTAGAGCACCACCTTGACATGGTGGGGGTCGTTGGTTCGAATCCAATCGCGCCTACCAACACCCAGGAGCCATGTTGATGTTCCGAACTGCCGCTATGACCGCATTGCGCGATAAGGCTTAGTCGGCTTCAGCATGTTTCCAGAAAAAAGTGCGGCCGGTCCGCACTTTTTTTCGTCTACGTTTTTGAAACGCTCATCCACCGCGAGGTAAGCGATGCCCAGCATTACCCTTCCGGACGGTTCTATCCGCAATTTCGATCAGCCGGTCACGATTGGCGAGGTCGCCGATTCCATCGGGCCAGGCCTGGCCAAGGCTGCGTTGGCGGGCAAGATCAACGGGCGCATGTTCGATCTGTCACACACGATCGAAGGCGATGTTGAGCTTGCGATTGTCACCGCCAAGACCGATGACGGTCTTGAAGTCTTGCGTCATTCAACGGCTCATTTGCTGGCGCACGCAGTCAAGCAATTGTTTCCGGAAGCGCAAGTGACGATCGGGCCGGTGATCGAACACGGCTTTTATTACGACTTTGCGTACAAGCGTCCGTTTACGCCGGAAGATCTCGAGCAGATTGAAAAACGCATGACCGAACTCGCCAAGGCCGACATCGAGGTGTCGCGTGAGGTTTGGCCTCGCGACGAGGCAGTGGACTTTTTCAAGGATCAGGGCGAGTTATATAAAGCCGAGATCATTGCCTCCATTCCTGAAGGTGAAGCGGTTTCGCTCTATCGCCAGAATGATTTCATCGACTTGTGCCGCGGTCCGCACGTGCCCAATACAGGAAAGTTGAAGGTATTCAAGCTGACCAAGGTGGCTGGCGCCTATTGGCGGGGTGACTCGAAAAATGAAATGCTCCAGCGCATCTATGGAACGGCGTGGGCGAGCAAGGATGACCTGAAAAACCATCTCCACATGCTAGAAGAGGCCGAAAAGCGCGATCATCGCAAGCTTGGCCGTCAGCTTGACCTCTTTCATATTCAGGAAGAGGCGCCGGGCATGGTGTTCTGGCACCCGAAGGGCTGGACGTTGTGGCAGCAAATTGAGCAATATTTGCGCAGCACGATCGGCAAAGAAGGCTACCAGGAGGTCAAGACCCCCCAGGTCGTTGACCGCTCGCTGTGGGAGAAGTCCGGGCACTGGGGAATGTATGCGGACATGATGTTTACGACGCAGTCGGAAAAGCGCGATTACGCGATCAAGCCGATGAACTGTCCGTGTCACATCGAAATCTTCAATCAGGGCCTGAAAAGCTATCGCGACCTGCCGTTGCGCATGGCCGAATTCGGTTCCTGTCACCGGAACGAGCCTTCCGGTTCGCTGCACGGCATCATGCGCGTGCGCAACTTTGTACAGGATGATGCGCACATTTTCTGTACCGAGGAGCAGATTCAGGACGAGGCGATCGCGTTCATTCGTCTCCTGCAGAAAGTGTACGCTGACTTCGGCTTTACGGACGTGCTGGTCAAGCTGTCGACGCGCCCGGAGCAACGAGTCGGGGGCGATGAACAATGGGACAAGGCCGAACTCGCGATGGCTGCGGCCCTGGATTCGCTGGAGCTTGAGTACGAACTGCAACCGGGCGAGGGCGCCTTCTATGGGCCGAAGATCGAATTTTCGCTGAAAGATTGCCTCGGTCGGGTCTGGCAATGCGGTACGTTGCAGCTGGATTTCAACCTGCCGGTGCGTCTGGGGGCGGAATACGTCACCGAAGACAACAGCAAGAAACACCCGGTATTGCTGCACCGTGCCATCCTGGGCTCGCTGGAGCGATTTATTGGTATCCTGATTGAGCACCATGCGGGCGCGTTGCCATTATGGTTGGCACCGGTGCAGGCCGTTGTGCTGAATATCTCGGAAGGGCAGGCGGATTACGTCAAAACGGTCTCGAGCCGCTTGCGTGACGCGGGTTTCCGCGTTGATACGGATTTGCGCAACGAGAAGATTAATTATAAAATCCGCGAACATAGTGCGCATAAGCTCCCCTATCAGCTTGTCATCGGCGAAAAGGAAAAAGCTGCGGGGCTGGTCGCAGTGCGTGCCAGAGGAGGTCGTGATCTCGGTCAGATGAGTGTCGATGCGCTGATCGAGCTTTGGCGAGATGAAATCGCCAACAAGGCCTGATATTGATATCTGTGGAGATGAACCATCGCTCAGGAAAAGAAGCAGCGCGTAAATCGTGAGATTCATGCGATTGAAGTTCGACTGGTGTCGGACGACGGAGAACAGCTTGGGATCGTGCCGCTAGCCGCCGCGCAAGAGGCTGCGAGCGAAGCGGGCCTGGACTTGGTTGAAATTGCACCGATGGCGAAACCGCCCGTGTGCAAGATCATGGATTACGGCAAGTTCAAGTACCAAGAGCAGAAGAAGGCGCACGAAGCCCGTCTGAAGCAAAAGCAGGTGCAAGTCAAAGAAGTCAAATTCCGTCCGGGTACGGACGAGAATGATTACCAGATCAAGCTGCGCAATTTGTTGCGCTTCTTGGATGATGGAGACAAGGTCAAGGTGACGCTGCGTTTCCGTGGCCGTGAAATGGCCCACCAGGAACTCGGTCTGCGACAGCTCGAACGCGTCAAGGCCGACGCTGAAGAAATGGGTCAGGTAGAGCAAATGCCCAAGATGGAAGGGCGCCAGATGGTCATGGTGATCGCGCCGCGAAAGGTTCGCTGATCACAAGAGGGATTCCGCTTCGCCGTGAAATGCGGTGAAGGGAAGATTGTTGGCGAAAGCCGGCAAAAAAGAAGTGGCACCAGGTTCGGAGAAAGCATCGTGGCAAGGTGCTGCCTGGTGACATCCAATAACAGGAGTTTTTGTAATGCCGAAGATGAAGACCAAGAGCGGCGCCGCCAAGCGGTTCAAGTTTCGCTCAAGTGGTGGGATCAAGCGGTCTCAAGCCTTCAAGCGTCATATCCTGACCAAGAAGACGACCAAAAGTAAGCGCCAGCTGCGGGGCATGACAGAAGTGCATGCCGTTGATTGCAAGCTGATCCGCCCAATGATGCCGTACGCTTGATAGGAGACCACCATGCCCCGCGTTAAACGTGGCGTAACTGCCCGCGCTCGTCACAAGAAAGTCCTGGCCCTGGCCAAAGGCTATCGTGGTCGTCGCAAAAACGTATATCGTATCGCCAAACAGGCGGTAATGAAGGCCGGTCAATATGCATATCGTGACCGCCGTCAGCGCAAACGTCAGTTCCGTGCGCTGTGGATCACCCGTATCAACGCTGCCTCGCGTGAACTAGGCATGACCTACAGCACTTTCATGAACGGTCTGAAGAAGGCCGAGGTGGAAGTGGATCGCAAGGTTCTGGCCGACTTGGCCGTGTTTGACAAGCCCGCTTTTGCGGCGCTCGCAGAACAAGCCAAGGCCAAGCTCGCCGCCTGATTCAAGCACGGCGTGAAAAAAGGAGGCTTGGCCTCCTTTTTTTTTTACGACGAAATACCCATGGACATGGACAATCTGGACTCTCTCGTTGCGTCGGCCGTTGCGGATTTCGCGGCCGCGAGCGACCCCACTCAGCTCGATCAGGTCAAGGCGCGCTATCTTGGCAAAGCCGGCTCGCTGACTGAACGTTTGAAGTCATTGGGGAAATTGCCCCCGGAAGAGCGCCGCAGCGCGGGTGCCGAGATCAACCGTGCCAAGCAGGCGGTTGAAAGCGCGCTTGAGAAGCGACGCGAAACCCTGCGCGCTGCGCGTCTGGAGGTCCAGCTTGCCACTGAAGCGCTGGATGTGACCTTGCCCGGGCGCGGCGCGTCGCAAGGCGGTCTGCATCCGGTGATGCGTACGCAAGAGCGCGTCGAACAGTTGTTTCGTTCGATCGGCTTCGTGGTCGCCGACGGCCCGGAAATCGAGACGGACTGGCACAACTTCACCGCGCTGAACACGCCCGACAATCATCCGGCGCGTTCGATGCACGATACGTTCTACATCGAAGGGCGGGACGACGTGTTGCTGCGCACGCACACCAGCCCGGTACAAATCCGCGCGATGCTCGAGCACGTCGAGCGTCATGGTGATGCCCCGACCATGCCGGATCTGCGCGTGATCGCCCCGGGTCGCGTCTACCGCGTCGACTCCGACGCAACGCATTCGCCGATGTTTCATCAGGTCGAAGGCTTGTGGGTGGGTGAGCACGTCAGCTTTGCCGAGCTCAAGGGCGTCATCGCCGATTTTCTGTCTGGCTTCTTCGAGACCGACGATCTCCAGGTGCGTTTTCGTCCCTCCTTCTTCCCCTTTACCGAGCCGAGTGCCGAAATCGATGTGGCGTTCATGAGCGGTGCGCTGGAAGGCCGTTGGCTGGAGATCGCCGGCTGCGGCATGATGCATCCTCAGGTACTGCGCTTTGGCGGCATTGATGCCGAGCGTTATACCGGCTTTGCGTTTGGCATGGGGTTGGACCGCCTGACGATGTTGCGTTACGGCGTGAATGATTTGCGCCTGTTTTTCGAGAATGACCTGCGCTTTCTCGGGCAATTCCGCTAATTTCCTTGCGCGTACAAGACAAAGATGCAATTTTCCGAACACTGGTTGCGTGAATTCGTCGATCCCCAGCTCGACACCGAAGCGCTTGCTCATCTGCTGACGATGGCAGGCCTTGAAGTGGAGGAGTGTGATCCGGTTGCCGCTGAATTTCAGGGGGTGGTCGTCGCGCAGATTGTCGCAGTCGATCCGCACCCGGACGCTGACAAGCTCCGAGTCTGCAAGGTGGAGGATGGCAGCGGTGAATTGCTGCAGATCGTATGTGGTGCGCCCAATGCCGCCGTCGGCCTGAAAGCGCCACTCGCCCGTGTTGGCGCGAAACTGGGCGACTATCCGATCAAGAAGGCCAAACTGCGCGGCATTGAATCCTTTGGCATGCTCTGTTCGGCGCGCGAATTGGGCCTCTCGGATGCGCATGAAGGTTTGCTGGGGTTGCCTGAAGAGGCCGAAATCGGCGCCGATGTGCGTGAGGCGCTTGCGCTCGACGATCGCATGTTCACGATCAAGCTCACGCCCAATCGCGCTGACTGTCTCAGCCTGGTCGGAGTGGCGCGTGAAGTGGCCGCACTGACGGGCGCAGAACTTTCCTTGCCGGACACTTCGCCGGTTGCCGCTACGATTCGCGCCACGCGCGAAATCGTTCTGGACGCACCGCAAGCTTGTCCGCGTTACTGCGGTCGGGTTGTGCGCGGCGTGAATGCCCGCGCGACTACGCCGGAATGGATGGTGCAACGTCTTGAGCGCAGCGGCGTCCGCGCGATCAGCGCATTGGTGGACATCACCAATTACGTGATGCTCGAACTCGGACAGCCGTTGCATGCCTTTGACGAAGCGAAACTGCAGGGCGCGATTCATGTGCGCATGCCGCGCGCAGGCGATGCACTCGAATTGCTCAACGAACAGACTGTCACCCCGACTGCCGACACGCTGCTGATTGCCGATGAGGCGCGCGCGCTGGCGTTGGGCGGAATCATGGGCGGAGAAGAGAGCGGCATTACGCTCGAGACCACGGATCTGTTTCTCGAGAGCGCCTTTTTTGCTCCGGACGCGATCGCTGGTCGGGCACGCGAATATCACTTTTCGTCCGACGCCTCGCATCGTTTTGAACGCGGCGTCGACTTCGAACTGCCGCGTCGGGCGATGGAGCGGGCCACGCGCCTGATTCTCGATTTGTGCGGTGGTGAGGCCGGCCCGGTGGTCGAGGCGGTTTCCGAAAACGATCTGCCACAACGCCCGGCCGTCACGATGCGTCCCGAACGCGCCCGCCGCGTACTGGGACTGGATCTTGACGATGCAACGATGGTTGCGTTGCTCGAGCGCGCCCATCTCACGGTGGAACGTGACGGGGATACGCTGTCAGTGGTGCCGCCGAGCTATCGATTCGACATCGAGATCGAGGCCGATCTGATTGAAGAGATCATCCGTCTGCATGGCTATGAGCACATTCCGGCCCAGGTGCCTACCGGGCCTTTGAAGATGCTTGCGCAAGACGAATCCTTGCGTACAGCATGGTCGCTGCGCCGCCTGCTCATGGCGCGTGATTTTCAGGAAGTCATCAATTACGCCTTCGTCGCAGAGGCGTGGGAGCGCGATTTCTGCGGCAACGAGGCGGTGGTGCGTCTGGCCAACCCGATCGCAAGCCAGATGTCCGTGATGCGCACCAGTCTGATTCCGGGTCTGGTCGCCACGCTGGGCGCCAACCTCAAACGTCAGCAACACCGCGTTCGTATCTGCGAGATTGGTCGTTGTTTTTTGCCGGTTGAGGAGGGAGGACCCGTCGCTGGTTATGATCAGCCGCTGCGCATAGCTGCCCTGGCGGCCGGCCCGGCGTTGCCGGAACAGTGGGGCGCAGCAAACCGATCGGTCGATTTTTTTGACCTCAAGGGTGACGTCGAAGCGCTCTTTTCGCCGCGGCAGGTAGAGTTCTTGCCAGTCGAACATCCCGGCTTGCATCCCGGCCGGACGGCTGAAGTGCGCGTCGATGGAAAAGCCGTCGGTGTGCTGGGCGAACTGCATCCGCGCTGGGTGGAACAGTACGAGCTGGATATGTCTGCGATCGTGTTCGAGATTGATCTTGCAGAGGCGCTGAAGGTGCCCGTGCCGGCCAACGAGGAGTTGTCGCGCTTCCCGTTGGTCGAGCGTGACCTTGCGTTGGTGGTCGATCAAAAAGTGGCCGTCGCCGATTTGCTGAGCGCGTTGCGGCGCGCTGCACCCGGCATCGTGCGCTCCATCGAACTCTTCGACGTCTACCAGGGCAAGGGCGTTGAAGAGGGGAAAAGGAGTCTTGCTTTCAAGGTGTTAATGCAAGATACTCAACGAACACTTAAAGACCAGGAAATCGAATCCGCTATTGCTGCTGTCGTGAAAGAGGCAGAAGCTTCTTTCGGCGGCAAGTTGCGTGGGTAGGAATTATGAGTGCGACATTGACCAAGGCCGAGTTGGCGGAATTGCTCTTCGAGCAGGTGGGTTTGAACAAGCGCGAAGCCAAGGATATGGTCGAAGGCTTCTTCGAGGAAATCCGCAGTGCGCTTGAACGCGGCGAGCCCGTGAAACTATCGGGGTTCGGTAATTTCCAATTGCGTGACAAGCCTCAGCGCCCGGGTCGAAATCCGAAAACCGGCGAGGAAATTCCGATTTCTGCGCGTCGTGTCGTCACGTTCCACGCCAGTCAGAAACTTAAGTCCGCGGTTGAGAACTTGAACGATGTCCAGCAATCATCCTGAGCCCGACCTTGAGCCGTTACCGCCGATTCCTGCCAAACGGTATTTCACGATTGGTGAAGTCAGTGAGCTGTGCCAGGTCAAACCGCACGTTCTGCGTTATTGGGAACAGGAATTCACCCAGCTGAAACCCGTCAAGCGACGTGGCAATCGACGGTATTACCAGCATCATGAAGTCCTGCTGATCCGCCGGATTCGCTCCTTGCTGTATCACGATGGCTTTACCATCGCAGGCGCGCGAAATCGTCTTGGCGAGAGCGCCATCCATGAACAGGAAAAAGTCGTCGAGGCCGAAAAACTTCGCGGCGTGGTCAAGCAGTTTCGTGGTGAGCTTGAATCCTTGCTGGAAGAGCTGCGTAGCTGATTTTCTTCCTGGAAATTCGCAGTTCGAGTGCTATAATGCTCGCCTGTGTCGGGGCGTAGCGCAGCCTGGTAGCGCACCTGCATGGGGTGCAGGGGGTCGCGAGTTCGAATCCCGCCGCCCCGACCAATGAAAACAAGAACTTAGGCCAATCCTTCCGGATTGGCCTTTTTCTTTTGCGCGATGCTTACGCGATTTTCCTGCGTGCAGGGCCAAGAGCGGTTACGCAGGGCATAGCCGGTTTCTATCATATGGATGATTTCTGTACGCCGAATATCAGATTGCCCTGACGACTTTTTTGGTGCGCGGTCGATGAGGCTGGCGCGCCGGCAATTGAGAGGGCGGTGTGTTGCGAGCGCGGACAGCAGGACCCAAAAAGGGCGGCTGTCCGCGGATTGATTGTGGTGATGCGGCGGGCGCTCTGCCTCTGGCGCAGCCCGCCTGAATCCGGCCTTACGCGGCTTTTTTCATCGTCTTTTTCAAGGACTTGATTTTTTTCTTGTGTCGCGCGATTTTGGCTTTACGCGTTTTGATTTTTTGTTTCAAGGCTTTGACCGTTTTTTTGGATTTTTTCGTGGACATGAAATTCCTCCAGAATCGGTGATTCGGTGAGACCGCGTTTGGGGTGCACTCACCGGATGCATTGGATGACTGTCTGCGTTCAGTATAGGCGCGCCGCAGGCAGGGCGGGTGTCAGGCTTTGCGCAAGAATTCGGATTTGAGTTTCATTGCACCAATGCCGTCGATTTTGCAGTCGATGTCGTGGTCTCCGCCGACGATGCGGATGTTTTTGACTTTGGTGCCCACCTTGACCACCGCCGATGACCCCTTGACCTTGAGATCCTTGATCACAATCACGGCGTCGCCATCCACAAGCGGATTGCCGTGGGCGTCGTGCACGGCGGCTGTGTCTTCTGTGCTTTCCGGGGGCGCATCGGGGCTCCATTCATGCGCACATTCCGGGCAAACACACAGGTTGCGATCTTCGTACGTGTATTCTGATCCGCATTGGGGGCAATTTGGCAGGCTCATGATGATCCCTTATTCGCTGGCTGAAAAACGAAAAGGCCGATCCGCAATGGATCGGCCTTTTGCGTCATTTTGGTGCCGCTTGTCGGGTTCGAACTGACGACCTACCGCTTACAAGGCGGTTGCTCTACCAACTGAGCTAAAGCGGCGTACCCTCATTATAACGCAAGCGCTCAAATTGAGCAGAGCGCACGCGTGAGTGCTACCGTTAAAATGTTTTCGGTATGGATTGTTGCGCATACAGGAGAAATGCAATGATAAAAATTGCTCAAGGGTTTGGTCCCGATAGTGCTGAACGCTTGCCGCTGCCGAAGATGGAAGATCTCAACGCGGCCCAGCAGGCGGCTGTGGAGGCGCTCAACCACGGTCCTCGTCAAGGGGTGAGGGGCCCATTCGTGCCGCTGTTGCGAGCGCCCGCGCTGCTGAATGGGTTGTCGAAAACCGGCGAAACCTTGCGCTTTGACTCCGTGTTGCCGAAACGCGTGACAGAATTCGTGACCTTGATCGTTGCGCGTCATTACTCGAACCAGTTTGAATGGTCCGTGCACTATCCCCTGGCGTTGAAAATGGGCACCGCGCGGGAAAGTCTTGATCATCTGGCGCAGGGGCGCCGTCCCCCGTCGATGTCGGATGAAGAAGCCGTAGCGTGGGATTTTTCTCGAGAAGTGCTCGAAAATTACAGCGTCAGTGACGCCGTGTATGCAGACGCGGTAGAGCGCTGGGGCGAGCGAGGGGTGGTTGAGCTGACCGGGCTGATCGGGTATTTCACATGCATGTGCTGGATCATGAATGTGGCGAGAACGCCGGTACAAGGCGCGCCGGAAGGTGGACCGTTGACGCCGTTGCCTGGCTGACCCCGCAAGCTGGGCGGAGCTTTGGTGCAATGCCTGCAAAGAGCGGTCAATACAGCAGACCAGCAGACCGCGAACGTCAACGTGGTGAGACTCTCAACCTGACTGCTCAGATTATCCGTCAATGGCGACCGGAATCTTCCCGATGCGCGCCTGCCATTCCTTGGGGCCGGTTTGATGCACACTGGTCCCGCAGGCATCGACGGCGACGGTTACCGGCATGTCCTCCACCTCGAATTCATAAATGGCTTCCATGCCGAGATCTTCGAAGCCCACCACCTTGGCATTTTTGATGGCCTTCGACACCAGGTAGGCGGCCCCGCCGACCGCCATCAGATAGGCGGATCGATTGTCGCGGATGGCGTCGATCGCGGCAGGGCCGCGCTCGGCTTTGCCGATCGTTGCGACCAGACCGGTTTGTTCCAGCATCAGACGGGTGAATTTGTCCATGCGTGTCGCGGTGGTCGGGCCGGCAGGGCCGACCGCCTCGTCGCGTACCGGATCGACCGGGCCGACGTAATAGATGACGCGGTTGGTGAAATCGACCGGCAACGGTTCGCCCTTTGCGAGCATGTCAGCGATGCGTTGATGGGCGGCGTCTCGGCCGGTGAGCATTTTCCCGTTGAGCAGCAATACCTGGCCGGGTTTCCATGAGGCCACCTCTTCCTTGGTCAGGGTGTCGAGATTTACCCGCGTAGCGATCTCCGTGTCGGCTTGCCAGGTCACTTGCGGCCAATCCTCGAGACGTGGCGGTTCGAGTTTCGCCGGGCCGGAGCCGTCGAGGTGGAAATGCACATGGCGGGTTGCCGCACAGTTCGGAATCATTGCCACCGGCAGGCTTGCGGCATGGGTTGGGTAGTCCAGGATTTTGACGTCCAATACGGTGGTCAGGCCGCCCAGGCCCTGAGCGCCAATGCCGAGCGCATTGACCTTGTCCATCAATTCCAGACGGAGCGTCTCGGCGCGCGTCAGTGCCGCTCCGCGAGCCGATTTTTCGCGCAGTTCATGGATGTCGCAGGGCGCCATCAGTGATTCCTTGGCCATCAGCAAGGCTTTTTCCGGCGTACCGCCAATGCCGATTCCGAGGATTCCAGGCGGACACCAGCCGGCGCCCATGGTGGGCAACGTTTTCAACACCCAATCGACGATCGAGTCCGAAGGGTTCAGCATGGCCAGTTTGGACTTGTTTTCCGAACCGCCCCCTTTGGCCGCGCAAATGACTTCAAGGGCGTCGCCCGGCACGATTTCAACGTGCACCACGGCGGGCGTGTTGTCTTTCGAGTTGCGGCGTTGCCCGGCCGGATCGAGCAGAACCGAGGCACGCAGTTTGTTGTCCGGGTGGTTATAGGCGCGTCGCACGCCCTCATCGATCATTTCCTGCAGACTGAGCGACGCATCCCAGCGGACATTCATCCCCACTTTGAGGAAGACGACGGCAATCCCCGTGTCTTGGCAGATCGGGCGGTGACCTTCTGCGCACATGCGCGAGTTGGTGAGAATCTGCGCGATGGCGTCTTTCGCTGCGGGACTCTCTTCCCGTTCCCAGGCTTCGCCCAAGGCCTGGATATAGTCGAGCGGATGGTAGTAGCTGATGAACTGGAAAGCATCTGCGATGGACTGAATCAGATCGTCTTGACGGATGACGGTCATGAGGGACTCCGAGGTTGTGCTGCGGCGCTCGGGATTCTACCAGCGGCGCGCACAGGCTATGATGCAGAATGAGGGCGCCGGGCAGAAGGCAGGAAAGTCCGGTGCAAATTGTACGATTTGAGTAGGATCGAATACGTGCCATGTTGCCGGCTTCTGCCGCGCGCGGCGGATGTCCGACCAAGAACAGAGTGTGAGGAGACGAGCAGATGTCGAGTGAAAACCGTACCCGTGTCTATCAGCCATCGGCAGAAACGGTCGAGGGCGCGATCGTGTCGGGGATGGATGCCTACAACGCCTTATGTGCCGAAGCCGAACGCGATTACGAAGGCTATTGGGCGCGTCATGCGCGTGAGTTGATCGACTGGAACACGCCGTTCAATCAAATTCTCGACGAAAGTGACGCTCCGTTCTTTAAATGGTTTGCGGATGGCAAATTGAATGCCTCCTACAACTGTCTGGATCGCAACGTCAAGAATGGTCTGGGCGATAAAATTGCGCTGATTTTCGAGGCGGATGACGGCGCAGTCTCCCGCATCACCTACGCCGATCTGCTTGCTCGCGTGTGCCGGCTGGCCAACGCTTTGCGCGGGATGGGGGTGAAGAAGGGAGATCGCGTGGTGATCTATCTGCCGATGTCGGTGGAGGGCGTGGTCGCAATGCAGGCTTGCGCGCGCATCGGCGCGACGCATTCGGTGGTGTTTGGCGGATTTTCGGCGCTCGCTCTGCGTGACCGTATCCAGGACGTCGGTGCTGTGGTGCTGATTACCGCGGACGGCCAGTTCCGGGGCGGCCGACAGTTGCCGTTGAAAGAGATTGCGGATGAGGCGCTGGATTCCGAAGCGGCGGCCACGGTGCAGAACGTCATCGTGCTCAAGCGCACCGGCGCAGATGTGAACATGGTCGACGGGCGAGATTGCTGGTTGCATGAAGTGATGGCGGACCAGCCCGACTTCTGTGAGCCGGAGTGGGTGGGCGCGGAGCATCCGCTGTTCGTGTTGTATACCTCGGGCTCCACAGGCAAGCCGAAGGGTGTGCAGCATTCGACCGGCGGTTATCTGCTGCAGGCGATCATGAGCATGTATTACACCTTTGATCTCCAGCCCGATGACATTTTCTGGTGCACGGCCGACATCGGTTGGGTGACCGGACACACCTTTGTTGCGTATGGGCCGCTGGCTTGCGGTGCAACCCAAGTGGTGTTTGAGGGCGTGCCGACCTGGCCGGATGCCGGGCGTTTCTGGAGCATGGTGGACGATCACAAAGTCAGCATTTTCTACACCGCGCCAACGGCAATCCGTTCGCTCATCAAGGCCGCAGAAAACAATCCTGATTGCCACCCTCAAAAGTATGATCTGTCCAGCCTGCGTATCCTCGGTTCGGTGGGTGAGCCCATCAACCCCGCCGCGTGGGAATGGTATTACGAAAACGTTGGCAACAGCCGTTGTCCGGTCGTCGATACCTGGTGGCAGACCGAAACCGGTGCGCACATGATTACACCGTTGCCGGGCGCGATGCCGATGGTTCCGGGTTCGTGCACCTTGGCGTTTCCGGGCATCGAGGCGGCAATCGTTGATGAAACCGGTGAGGAGGTGGCCGATGGTGAGAGCGGCATCCTGGTGGTCAAGCGCCCGTGGCCGGCAATGATTCGCACGATCTGGAATGATCCGGAACGTTTCAAGAAAACCTATTTCCCGGAAGATTTCAAAGGAAAGCTGTATCTCGCCGGCGACGGTGCGGTGCGGGATCAGGATTCCGGATATTTCACCATTACCGGTCGTATTGACGACGTGTTGAATGTCTCCGGCCATCGCATGGGCACAATGGAGATTGAATCTGCGTTGGTGGCGCATGAAGACGTTGCCGAGGCCGCGGTGGTGAGTCGTCCTGATGATGTGACGGGGGAGACCATTGTCGCCTTTGTTGTGCTCAAGGGCGCGCGTCCGAGCGGCGAGGCGGCAACGGAGAGGGTCAAAAACCTGCAACAGTGGGTGGGCAAGGAGATCGGCCCGATCGCTCGCCCCAAAGATATTCGGTTTGGTGAAAACTTGCCGAAAACCCGTTCGGGCAAAATCATGCGTCGTTTGTTACGTCAGCTTGCGAAGGGCGAAGAAATCACGCAGGATACGAGTACGCTCGAAAACCCCGCGATTCTTGAGCAGCTTAAAGGGGCGGGCTGAGGGCAATACAAGTTTTCAGGAGGAGGCTGGGCGTATTGGGACGCGAGATGAAGGAGCGCTTCGTTGAGAAGCGCTACCGGAACAAAGACGTCTTGCTCAGGTAGGAGAAAAAGCGCGCGAAAGCGCGCTTTTTTTTGCCTGACGGGCGCGGGTGTTGCACTGCGCAGCCGACAAAAGCGATGAACAAAACCGGTTGAATCCTGCCGTACGCCTTGGGGAGCGGTATGCGTCGTGAATATTGTTGGGTGCTGAATCCGGCGGATTTCCCGGCGGTATGAGGACGGCTGTTCGAGACGTCGGTCAGATGTGCGGTTCGCGGGGGCTTGCACGGATGCCAATGCCTCGATGCCGTCAACAGCGTGTTGGAGCCCAACGAACAGGACTTCCGCGGGGAAGACTTGCTTGTTGAATGGCGGGGCATGTTCCCGGATTGTTTCGCGACAGTGAACAGCATCCCTTTTCATGCGGGACAGCGATCTCAAAAAACGGTTGAGCGCGAGCATGAAGGATTGCTTCGACAGAGAAAACGGCTCATATTTCCCCGTTTCTTGTGAGATGAGACCGCGTATGTGTCTCGAGAGCGGGTGTCGGCTTCTTCGCCTGATGCGCACCGCCCGCCCAGGTTCGAGCGCATCCCAGAGGCCACTATGAATTTCACGCGCAGATTGACGCGGAATTATCTGATCTATGCAGTGCTGTTCGTGGGGTTGCTGGCTGGCCTCACCCTCGGTGAGCGTTTCGGTTTGGCGCCGTCAAAGATCGGACTGGTGTTTCTGTTCGGTACCGTGGGGATCTACGCCGGCATCGGGATCGCAAGCCGCAGCTCGGATCTGAATGAATATTACGTCGCGGGGCGACGTGTCCCCCCGGTGTTCAACGGCATGGCGACCGCTGCTGACTGGCTGAGTGCGGCCTCGTTCCTCGGCCTGGCGGGCGCATTGTACTTTTCAGGATTCGAAGGACTGGCCTTCATTACCGGATGGACGGGAGGCTTCGTCCTCGTCGCGTTATTGCTTGCGCCGTATCTGCGCCGTTTCGGTCAATATACGGTGCCCGATTTTCTCGGCGCTCGCTACGAAGGAAATGCCGTGCGTCTCCTGGGCGTGATGGCAGCGGTGCTGGCCAGCTTCATCTATCTGGTTGCACAGATTTACGGCGTGGGGCTGATCACCAGCCGTTTCGTGAGTGTCGAATTTGAAATCGGTCTGTTCATCGGCCTGGCAGCCATTCTTCTGAGTTCCTTTCTGGGGGGGATGCGAGCGATTACCTGGACGCAGGTGGCACAGTATCTGGTGATCATCGTCGCCTATCTGGTACCCGTGACAATGTTGGCCATGAAAACCACGGGGGTGCCGGTTCCGCAACTCACGTATGGCGCGGTAATGGAGCAATTGGCTGAACGCGAAGGCGAACTGCTGTGGGACTGGCGTGAAGCCGATGCGCGCGAGCTGTACCGTTTGCGCGCGGAAGAATACAGGGTGCGTCTCGACGGCTTGCCGGAATCGCTTGCGGAAGAGCGCCGGGCACGTAGAGACGAGCTCAAGGCGTTGCTGACCGGAGATGCGCCAGCACGTGAGATTGTTCAGCTCGAGCGCGCCTTGCACGCTATTCCTGCGACGCCCGAAGAGGCGCGTCAGCGGTGGAGCGAAGCGCGTGACGATGCGCTGCAACGCGCTGAAGTGCCGAGTCGCTTTGCGCAGGCTCATCCAGGCGTCACGGACGAAGAGGCGAAAATTTCACGCAACAATTTTATTGCGCTGGTCTTTGTATTGATGGCCGGAACCGCCGCATTGCCGCATATTCTGACGCGTTTTTACACTACGGTGGGCGTGGCCGAGGCGCGAACTTCGGCGTTCTGGGCCTTGTTCTTTATTTTGTTGTTGTATCTGGCCGCCCCGGCGTATGCGGTATTTGCCAAATGGGAGGTGTATAGCAATCTCGTAGGGGTGCCGATCTCCCAGCTTCCATCGTGGGTGGCTTCATGGGGGAAAGTCGGCATGGTGAGTTTTGAAGACATCAACAGCGATGGAATTCTTCAGCTTGCCGAACTCAGCCTCAATACCGATGCCATCGTGCTCGCAACGCCGGAAATTGCCGGTTTGCCTTATGTGGTGGCGGGGCTGGTGGCGGCGGGCGGGCTGGCGGCGGCGCTGTCCACTGCAGATGGATTGCTGCTGACGATTGCCAATGCATTGTCACACGATCTGTACTACCGAGTGTATCGCCCATCCACGCCAAGACATCATCGATTATTGATGTCGAAGTCGGCGTTGATTGTCGTCGCCCTGGCTGCCGCCTGGGTGGCTTCCTTGCGGCCGGATAACATTCTGTTCATGGTCGGTCTGGCATTTTCAATGGCTGCCGCCGCACTGTTTCCCGCACTCGTGCTGGGCATCTTCTGGGCGCGGGCCAACCGCAGCGGTGCGATTTGTGGAATGGTTGCCGGGCTCGGGCTCACGCTGTATTACATCGCGATCACCCATCCGTTCTTCGGTGGCAGCATGGATAATGCCTGGTTTGGTGTCCGCACGATTGCCGCCGGAGCTTTCGGCATGGCGTTCGGATTCGTGGTGACCATGCTTGTCAGCATGCTGACTTCGCCCCCGTCAGAAGATGCGCAAGCAATGATCCGCTTCGTGCGTTCGCCCGAACCGATCGGTGGTGGGGCGAGCAAAAACAGGTAACGCCGGAGCTTTGTGGGGCGCGTGGCGGGGAAAACGGGCGGTAGGCAGATTGCTCGAGCCGGGCGTCCATTGAGGGAGTGCGTTTTCCTGCGGACGGAGAGCGATTGTCTTCCAGCCGAGACAATCTGCTCGGCCTGACGACAGCCGGAATGCTAACCCTTTAACTTGACCGCGATGCTGGCGACGTGTCGACCCTGGTGGCGCGCGATCTCCAGTTCTCGATCATCCGGCTGGCGGGCACCCTCGACGCCGGCGAGGGTCGATGCGCCGTACGGTGTGCCGCCTCCTGCCTGAGAAATATCAAACAGTGCAGGGTTGGCGTAGCCGATGGGGACAAGAATCATCCCGTGGTGCGCCAGCGTGGTCCAGATGGAGGTGATGGTCATTTCTTCGCCTCCGCCGGTGCCGGTCGAGGTGAAGACGCTCGCCACTTTGCCGACGAGTGCGTTTTCGGCCCACAAATCGTTGGTTTGTTCAAAGAAACTACACATCTGAGCCGCCATGTTGCCGAAACGTGTGGGCGAGCCAACGATAATTCCGTCATATTCGGCCAGTTCCGCCGGTGATGCCACCAGGGCGCTCTGGTCGATCTTGCCATCAGCACTTTTATACGCTTCCGGACCCATCGTTTCCGGCACGCGTTTCACACTGACACTCACGCCAGCGACGCTGCGAGCCCCTTCGGCGACATTGTTCGCCATGATTTCAGTATGGCCGTACATGGAATAATAGAGAACCAGAATTTTTGTCATGGCTATTTCCTCGGTGACGATGGGAGATGTGGGGTCTCGACAGGTCGATCGGGGTAGCGCAAAGCGTGGTCAAGCAACATCCACCATAACGATTTCGCTCTCCTGTTGGGCTGTAACGCGAAGCTCGAGCTCATCGCGGACGGCTACACCGTCGCCGGCGTTGGCGACCACGCCATTGATCTCGATCTGGCCGCTGGCCGGCACCAGATAAACCTTGCGTCCGGGGGCGATGTGGTACTCAGCGCTTTGCCCGGGCTTCAGCGTGGCGGCAACCAGCCGGGCATCGGCACGGATACGCAGCGGTCCTTCATCGCCGACAAGATCATCCGCATGACCGCTGGCGAGCGTGACAAAAGCTCCGCTGCGTTCATTTTTCGGAAACGGTCTGGTGCCCCAGGCTGGCGGCAACCCGGATGCAGTGGGCGTGATCCAGATTTGAAAGATCTGGGTCGCTTCATCTTCCTCGTTGAGTTCGCTGTGGGCAATGCCGGTACCGGCGCTCATTACCTGCACATCGCCGGCGACTGTCCGGCCGCGATTGCCGAGACTGTCCTCGTGCGTAATGGCGCCTTTGCGAACGTAGGTGATGATCTCCATGTCGCGGTGCGAATGCCGCGGAAATCCCGAATGCGGAGCAATCAGGTCATCGTTCCACACGCGGAGAGTCCCCCAGTGCATGCGGTCGGGGTCGTGGTAATGTGCAAACGAGAAGTGATGGCGCGTATCCAGCCAGTCGTGCTGACCGCCGCCTAACTTTTGATAAGGACGAAGTTCGATCATTACAGACCTCCCAGCGAATGATGAATCACGGAAAGTTCGCGGCTCTCGTACACCCTACGAAACAGGCATCCTCTGCAGTGGTGACGTCATGACGCGGCAAAATGGGGAGCATGCGAATCCGTGACGTTATTGCGAGCAAGGCTTCAGCAGGCGATGGCACGAACAACATACCCGTTCTTTGACCGTGCGCGGGAAAAGGGCTGATGCGATCCCTGTGCGAAAGTGTTTTCAGCTGTTTCCGGCGGCGCCCCTGAAAAACCGCCCTGATGTGCAGGTTGCCTCGTTGAATCAGGCTGAGAGCTGCTTATTGAGCGGGCAGGGCCGGCAACCATAGCGCCAGCGCCACGAGGGTGGCCAGCAACACGGGTGGGGTAATCAGCAGACCTATCTTCATGTATTGGCCCCAGCTGATTTTGTAGCCTTTTTCCGCGAGAACGTGTAGCCACAACAGGGTTGCAAGACTTCCGATGGGAGTGAATTTCGGCCCCAGATCGTTGCCGATGACGTTGGCGTAGATCATCAGTTCCTTGGTCGCTGTGGGTAGCTGCGCCTGGTCAATGGCCAACGCACCCATCAAGGTGGCAGGCATGTTGTTCATCACGGATGCAACCATGGCTGACAGAAAACCCGTTCCGATCGTCGCAACAAAGTCACCTTGCTGTGCCAGCCATTGAAGTGCCGTGGCGCCATGTCGTGTGAGCCCCGCGTTGCCCAGTCCGTAAACCACCAGATACATGCCCAGCGAGAACAATACGATCTGCCAGGGTGCGTGACGCAGTACGTTGGTTACCGAGACCACCGCAGCATCGCCTTTACGCCACCATCGACCCGCAATCGCCATCAATAACGCGGCCGCAGCACCGGTAACCAACGAAATTGGAACGTCCAGCGGCGCGGTGACGAAATAGGCAAGGAGCAGCACTGCCAGAACCGGAAAGGCTGCGCGAAAAACCAGCAGATCCTGGATGGCCGAATGAGGTGGAGCAAGTGCCGTGAGTGCATATTGCTTGGGAATATGCCGCCCGAAAACAACTCCGAGCACGATCAATGTGGCGGCCAGCGAAACCAGATTGACCGGCACCATCACGGCCGCATAACGGTCAAACCTGATATCGAAATAGTTGGCACTGACGATATTGACCAGGTTGGAAATCACCAGCGGCAAGCTGGTGGTGTCGGCGACAAAGCCTGTTGCAATAATGAAGGCGAAGGCCGCCGTGGGGGAAAAGTCCAATCGCAGCAAAATGGCGATCACGAGCGGAGTGAGCAGCAGCGCAGCGCCGTCGTTGGAGAAAAAGGCGGCAATCACAGCGCCCAGCACGACAATCAAGGGAAAAAGCAGGTGGCCTCTGCCGTTTCCCCAACGCGCCACGTGTAATGCGGCCCAGGCAAAGAAGCCGGCCGCATCGAGTATCAGGGAAATGATGATCAGGGCCACGAAGGTGAAGGTCGCGTCCCAGACGATCCCCCACACCACGCCGACATCCACCCATTCGACGACACCTGCCAGCAAGGCCACCAAAGCGCCGCCGAGGGCGCTCCAGCCAATACCTAAGCCTTTCGGTTGCCAGATCACCAGTATCAAAGTGATCGCGAAAATAACGAATGCCAGCATGGAAGGATGGGGTGCTCAGAGAGTGCGTTGATTGACGCGTCTGGATACTTCTTCCGCACTTTCCACGCGTTCGGAATAGCGATCGGTGAGATAGCTTGAGCGAGCTCTTGTGAGCCAGGTGAATTTCACCAGTTCCTCACAGACATCAATGATGCGCAGATAGAGTGGGGATGGTCGCATGCGATCCGTATCGTCGAATTCGGCAAAGGCCTTGGGTATGGAGGATTGATTCGGGATCGTGATCATGCGCATCCAGCGCCCGAGGATTCGCATCTGGTTGACCGCGTTGAAGCTCTGGCTCCCACCGGAAACCTCCATGACGGCGAGTGTCTTGCCTTGAGTGGGGCGTACGCCGCCCAGCGCGAGAGGAATCCAGTCAATCTGTGTTTTCATGATGCCGGTCATGGCGCCGTGGCGTTCCGGACTGACCCACAGCATTCCTTCCGACCACTGGGCCAGTTCACGCAGCTCCTGCACTTTCGGGTGCTCCGCATCGGCATCATCGGGCAAAGGCAGGCCGGATGGATTGAAAGTGCGCACTTCACACCCGTACCAGCGAAGCAAGCGCGCGGCTTCTTCGGAGACAAGCCGTGAAAATGAACGCTCGCGTAGCGAGCCGTAGAGCACCAGAATGCGAGGTCGGTGACGTGGATCCTCCGGCGCAGCCAATGCGTCAACATCGATTGGCTGCAGGTGTTCCGGATCGATATTGGGCAGGCTGTCAAAGGAAGGAGGGGCGCTCATGCTTGTTTCTCGACATGACGCACGACCGCGCCGTCTTCCTTGGTAAATTCCTTGACCGGTTCGGCCAGCAGACCCAGCACCGTTTCCGAAGGCCGACACAGCCGGGCGCCCTTGTCGGTGACCACGATCGGTCGATTGATCAGGATGGGATGCTCCATCATGAAATCGATCAATTGTTCATCCGTCAGCGTAGCATCGTCCAGATTCAGCGCATCGTAGGGCGTGTTTTTCTGGCGCAGCAGGGCGCGCGGCGTGATTCCCATCAGCGCGATCAGCTCTATCAATCGGTCGCGAGTCGGCGGCGTAATGAGATATTCAATAATCTCAGGCGACTCGCCGGAAGCTTCGATCATCGCGAGTGTGTTGCGAGAGGTGGCGCAGTCCGGATTGTGATAGATCTGAGTTCGCACAACGGTCTCACTTTTTTGCGTTGGTGGGGGTACATCCGGTCAGCGACGCCGCAAGGGGCTCACAGATCTCCGGGTGGCCTGCGCAACAATCGTGCACCAAAAACTGAATCGTCTCTTTCATGTGGTCAAGATTCGCGCGATAGATGATCGAACGGCTCTGTCTTTGTGAAACGGCCAAGCCAGCACGTGCAAGTACTGCGAGATGAGCGGACATGGTGTTATGAGGAACGTCCAATTGACGAGCGATTTCACCCGCAGCAAGCCCGTCTGGCTCGTGACGCACGAGCAGCAGGAAGGCCTCCAGGCGAGTCTCTTGCGCAAGTGCGGAGAAGCTGGCAATAACGCTTTTGGTTTCCATCTGTCCAAGAGTATAGACACGACAGGGGCAGGTCAACAAAATTCATGCTGGCGGTGTGCGAGCCGAATGCGAGTGCAGCCGGATGAAGGTCTGGCGTGTAATGATCTCATGACCTCGAGCAACACCATACGTAGCGCGTTGTGCCGTCGGAGCGCCGGGTATCTGAGCGTCGATATCGCCAACCGTGACATTCGTCACGCTTGTTTAGCGGCTAAGCGCAGCATGAGAAACAAAAAAGCCCTTGAAGATCAAGGGCTTTTGTGCGCATGTGGCGGAGAGGGCGGGATTCGAACCCGCGTCAGGGGAGTACCCTGAACACGCTTTCCAGGCGTGCGATTTCAACCACTCATCCACCTCTCCGTGGCAAGTTGCGCATTGTAGCAGAACGCGGGCGCCAGGAAATCCCCTTGGAGGCTGCGGAGCCGTGCGATCGTAAAAAAATCCACTCTTGCTGCCCATGCGTTGCCTTCGAGGCATCGTGCAAAGGATGGATTTCTGGTTCGGCATTGGAGGCTTTCTACGATCACCGGAAGGGGCGCGCACCCTCCTCTGCAGAGGAAAAACATGAATTTTTGCTCGCGTGACGCAGAAAAGCTGATTCCATTCCAACAGATAGAGTGGGGAAGGGCGCAGCATTCGTGTTGAAGGGGGTGAATGTGTATTCTCAGGGGCATGTTCGCTCGCATCGTTTCGCCGGGTGAAGACACTGCCTGGATGCTTTAAAAAGCGCGTTGAGAAGCGTTGGGCAAATGAATGCACTGTGAATGTATGACAAAAAACTGGAAGAGAAACGTTGCGCTGGGTCTCATGCTGGCGATGGTGTCCTGGACGTCTTGGGGCGATGAGCGCGCCAGCCCGGAAGCGGCTACTGGAACCGCTGCGGGTGTATCGGTAGCGGAGGGCTCCGCTATGGCTGTGACGGCCAATCCGTTGGCGACACGTGCGGCAGCGCAGATTCTGGGCGAGGGCGGTGCTGCGATGGATGCGGCGGTGGCCGCGGCTTTCGTTCTCAATGTCGTCGAGCCGCAATCCTCCGGCATCGGCGGGGGCGGCTTTCTGTTGACGTTTGATGCCGCCGGCGGGGAGCTGGTGGCATGGGATGGGCGTGAAACGGCGCCGACCGAGGTGGATGAATATTTGTTTTTCGATGACGGTCGACCGCTCGCGTTCATGGACGCCGTGGTGGGCGGACGGGCGGTTGGAGTGCCCGGCATGGTGAGCATGCTGGAGGCGGCGCACACCGAAAGTGGACGTCTGCCGTGGGCGCGTTTGCTGGAGCCGGCAATCGAATTGGCAGAACAGGGTTTTGAGGTCTCGCCAAGACTGGCAGGCTTGATCGCGCGCGACCGATTCCTGAAAGACGATCCGTTGGCGCGCACGTTGTTCTTTGATGCTTCGGGCGAGCCGTTGGCGGCGGGCAGTTGGTTGATCAATCCGCAGTTGGGGGAGGTGTTGCGCGCGATTGCCGAGCGCGGTGCGGATGCGTTGCATCACGGTGAGATCGCGCGCGACATCGTCGCGGCGGTACGTCAGGGGCCAAATCCGGGCAGCCTGCACGAAACGGACCTGGCGTCATATGCGCCCGTGCGGCGAGAAGCCTTGTGCGGTGCCTATCGTTTATTCCGGGTGTGCGGCATGCCGCCGCCGAGCGCGGGAGGCGGCACGGTGCTCGCGTTACTGGGCATGCTGGAACGTTTCGACTTGGCGCAGCTGGATGCGGACGTGGCGTTTGCCACGCATGTGTTTTCTGAAGCAGGAAGATTGGCGTATGCCGACAGTAACGCGTGGTACGGCGATCCAGCTGCGATGAGTGTGTCGGCGGAGCAATTGGTGGCGCCGGATTATCTTGCACTACGCGCGGACCAGATCGAACACACGACGAGTCTTGGTCGAGCCAAGCCGGGGCAACCGGAGGGGGCGATTGAAGTGATCTCTGCGCCCTCTCTTGAACGACCCTCCACCACGCATCTGTCCGTTGCCGATGCACAAGGCAATGCGGTCTCGCTGACATTGTCGCTGGAGCACGTTTTCGGCAGCCGGCGCATGGTGCGAGGGTTTTTGCTCAACAATCAGTTGACCGACTTTGCGTTCATCCCGGAGACCGCCGATGGGGGCCTGCATCCGAACCGGCCCGGACCGGGAAAACGACCGCGTAGTTCGATGGCGCCGACCATGTTGTTCAATGCGGAGGGCGATGTGCACGCCCTGACCGGTTCGCCGGGCGGAAGTCGGATCATTAATTACGTGGCAGCGAGTATCGTCGGCCTCGTGGACTGGAAGTTGCCGCCTGAAGAGGTTGTCGCGCGGACGCATGCGGGCAGTCGCAACGGCCCCACAGAAATCGAAGATACGCCGGCGGGCAGGGCGTTGGCGCGTCAGTTGGAGCGTTTTGGTCATACGCCGCGGTTGGCGGACATGACCAGTGGATTGGCGGTGATTGTGCGCGAAAATGGAAAATGGCGCGGTGCGGCCGACCCGCGCCGCGAGGGAACGGCCGAAGCGGTCATGCAGTGACTGCCGGATTCAATCCGTACAGGCCGG
>DATGNI010000132.1:0-3601 GCA_035306825.1 Azoarcus sp.
CGAGCACCACGAAACGGTCTCCGCGTTCATCCACGTACATGCTGCCTTCCGCCGAAGCGATCACACTGATTTCCCCATCCTCGATCGAATGCACGAACACATTACGCAGCTTCCCGCCCTCGCCCGCTCCCGTCTCCGCGAAAAACACGCGCCGTTGATCGGATGATTCGCGGAACACCCCCGGCGTGACACGCGTCGTGTCATCGCGACTTTCCAGCTGCGTCTGGAATTCTTCACTTTGTTGATGCGCCCATGGCGTGACCATGAGTGTAAACGCCCCGATCACCGCCACCGCAGGCAAGGCAAAGGTCAGCACCGGCCGTACAAAACCGGTCAATGACAAGCCGGAGGCAAACCACACCACCATTTCCGAATCACGGTAACAGCGCGAAAGTGTCAATAACACCGAGGCGCACAGCGTCAGAGTCAACACGATCGGCAACTGCGCCAGTGCGCCAAAACCGATCAGCGCAAACACGGCATCGGCCGGCACCTTGCCGCTGACCGCGTCCCCCAGCATGCGGATCAACACCACACTGACAAGAATCGCGAACAGCGCAACGAACAGTCCTGCGGCAGTCGCCCGGAATTCCCGCTGAAGGGCGGAACGGAAGATCATCTGGATGGCGAACTCAGAACGGCCCACCCCGACAGGCTCGACGCACGGAAGACAGAAATGGCGTCACCGGATTGTCGAACGTTTGCCTACGGGCAAGCGGATTTTTGACGGCCTCGTCGCACCTCGCCATAATCGATCGAATTCCCAACGAGGATTGCTCAAGGAGAAACGCGATGGAATTTACCATAAAGAGCGGTAACCCGACCAAGCTTGCTACCGGCGCGCTGATCGTGCCGTGTTTTGTCGACACCCCCGAAAAAGATGACGCCTTCACTGCCGTCAACCAAGCCAGTGAAGGACGTCTCACCGCTCTCATCCAACGCGGCGACCTTGACGAACGAGCCGGCTCACTGATGGTCGTGCCCGACCTGCCGGGCAGTAAAGCCGAGCGCGTCGTCATCGTCAGCCTCGGGAAAGCCGATGATTTCGGCGACAAGGCCTGGCGCAACGCGGTTGCCGCAGTCGCCAAATGGCTCGCCAACGGCCCGGCCTCGCAGGCCGCAGTAAGCCTTGCCAGCATCCTTCCACCGAATCGTGATTCGGCCTGGGCCATGCAACAGGGCGCCCGCATTCTCCGCGACGCCACCTATCGGTACGCCACCACCTTGAGCGCCGCCAGCAAGGACAAACGCAAAGGGGCCAACACCGTCGCCCTGCTCACTTCCGGCAGCGCCACGGCCGCGCTGAAGACTGCGGTTGCACGCGGCAGTGCCATCGCCGAAGGCATGGCGCTGACCAGAGAACTGGGTAACCTGCCGGCCAACCATTGCACCCCGACCTATCTCGCGGATACCGCACAGAAGCTTGGCCAGGAATTCAAGTTCAAGGTGGAGGTGCTCGAGCGCAAGGACATGGAAAAGCTCGGCATGGGCGCTATGCTGGCGGTGGCCAATGGTTCACACCAACCGCCCAAATTCATCGTCATGCACTACCAGGGCGGCAAATCCAAAGACAAACCGGTGGTGTTGGTTGGCAAGGGCATCACCTTTGACACCGGCGGCATCTCGCTCAAACCCGCATCAGAAATGGACGAGATGAAGTACGACATGTGCGGCGCAGCGAGCGTTGTCGGCACGTTCAAGGCGCTTGCGCGGATGGAGTTGCCGATCAACGTTGTCGGCATCATCCCGGCCACGGAAAACATGCCTGGCGGCAATGCGACCAAACCGGGCGACGTCGTCACGTCGATGAGTGGTCAAAGCATTGAAATTCTCAACACCGACGCTGAAGGTCGCCTGGTGCTGTGCGACGCATTGACCTACGCCGAACGCTTCAAGCCGGCCTGCGTCATCGATGTTGCGACCCTCACCGGCGCCGTGATCGTCGCGTTGGGTAAAATCCCCAGCGGTCTGATGGCGAACGACGACGAACTCGCCGACGAATTGCTCGCGTTGGGGCAGCAAAGCGGTGATCGCGCGTGGCGCCTGCCGATCTGGGAGGATTATCAGGATCAGCTCAAGAGCAATTTTGCCGACATGGGCAATATCGGCGGACGCTCCGCAGGCTCGATCACTGCAGCCTGCTTTCTTGCGCGCTATACAAAAGAATACAAATGGGCCCACCTGGACATTGCCGGTACGGCCTGGGTATCCGGCGAGGCAAAGGGCGCAACCGGCCGGCCAGTGCCTTTGTTGTCCGAATTTCTGATCGGCCGCGCGAAAGGATAAGGGGTGACCGGCGTCCGTTTCTATCACAACAGTGCTGATCCGCTCGCGCTGGCCTGCGAATTGATCAGCCGTGCCCGTGCAAGCGGGCGCAGGATCGTCGTGCGTCTGAACGATGCAAACAACGTTCAGCGCCTCGATCAGCTGTTGTGGGAAATGGATCGGAATTCCTTCATTCCGCACGTTACGGTTGACAGCCCCCTGGTGAACGAAACGCCCATCGTGTTGGGCCAGGCCGACCGCACTTCGGCCTGGCCGCATCACGATCTGCTGTTCAACCTCGCCGACAACGTGCCGCCGGACTTCACCGAATTCCGCCATGTGGTTGAAATCGTCGGCCTGAGCGACGCCCAGCGTCAGCCCGCGCGTGCGCGCTGGACACACTACAAGCGCCTCGGTCATCCGCTCAAAGCTTTTGATGCCGAAAAACGAGAGGCCATCGCATGAATTCCGACCGCCCCGACCCCGAACTCTCCGAAGCAGATCGTCTGCTGGCCAAGGCTGACGCACTACTGAGCCGCTACCGGAAACCGGAAAACACGTCGCCAGAGGAAGAAAGAGAACACGGTGACGAGGATCTGCCAATCGTCACCGAGGTGGTGGATATCCCGTTGGAGGATCTTTCAACACGCCCTCCCATGCAGGACATGGACGCCGGCGTTGAACGTCTTGTTGAACTCGATACCGCAATCAATCTCGCCATCGAGCAGTGGCTTGCCGACGAGTTGCCGATTCTGATCCGGCGCGAACTGGATGGACTGGCCGAACGCCTGCATGCGGAAACCGTTGGCCATCTGCGCGCAACACTGATTCCGCGCCTGTCGGCAGAACTTGCCGAACGCCTGGAAGAGGAAACCCCGTTCAAGCGGCGTTGAAACGCACCGTGTGCGCCGCGCGCAAGACCTGCCAGTCCGCAGCATCAAAAATCTTCTGACGTCGCTGCAACTGCTCCAGATCGTGTTCTGCTGCACCGCGCGACGTCAAACGTCCGCGCATTTTCTCCAAATCAATCAAGGCCGGAACGAACGCGTTCTCCGTTGCGCGGATCATGATGTGCTTGTCATAGAGGCTGCTGTGCTGAAGGCGCGCGCGATGCAAGCAGCCGAGCATGCTGCCCACCGCTTGTGCGAGACGATGGCGCGCCTCGGAGGTCAGACCGGCAAACAGTGAAAGATCGCGGTACCCGCGCAATTCTTCGGTGACCAACACGGCTTCAATACCCTGCGACGTTTTCCGCGTGGCATGAAAGACCGGTACCGGCGCGCCGATGCCGAGGGTCCGCAAACGATGCAGATAGTGCCATTCACGACTCGTCGTC
>DATGNI010000133.1:0-29234 GCA_035306825.1 Azoarcus sp.
TCGGCACGCGGGGGTGGGGTGGCGATCCGCACGTTGAGCGTGATGATGCCCTTTTCCTCCGGATAGTTCGCCATCGAGTAGGCGCGCGTCACGGGTTCGGTGGCTTTGGATTTGTACTGCCATACGTTGTGGCGGTCCCAATCCTCACGGAAACGTTCGTCAATGTCGAAGTTCTTGAAATCGACTTCGTGCGGAGGTGCTTCGATCTGAATGTAGCCGCCCGCGCGGAAGTCGACGCTTTCACCTTCAGGCAGTTCGAGGATGAGTTCCTTGATGAAGGTTGCGACGTTCTTGTTGGAGCGTACCGTGCACTCCCATTTCTTGACGCCGAAGACCTCTTCAGGAATCTCGATCTTCATGTCCTGCTTGACGGCGACCTGACAGGAAAGGCGTTCGCCTTCTCGTGCCTGGCGCTTGTTGATGTGGCCGGTTTCGGTGGGCAGGATGGCGCCGCCGCCCTCGAAGACCTTGACCGTGCATTGGGCGCAGGTGCCGCCGCCGCCGCAGGCCGAGCCGACGAACAGTTTGGCTTCGGCCAGTGCGCCGAGCAGTTTTCCGCCCACCGGCACTTCGATGGTCTTTTCGCCGTTGATGTCGATTTTTACGTTGCCGGTAGCGACCAGCTTCGAGCGCGCCGCAAGAATCACGAACACCAGAATGACGACGATCGCGATGAAGAAAAAGACGCCGAGAATGATTTCAGTCATGTGAGAGTACCTCGTCGCGTCAGAGTTGGATGCCGGAGAAGGCCATGAAGCCCAACGACATCAAACCGGTTGCGATGAACGTAATGCCAAGCCCCTGCAGACCTGCGGGGATGTCGGCGTATTTGAGTCTTTCGCGAATCGCTGCCAGCAGCGTGATTGCCAATGCCCAGCCCACACCTGAGCCAATGCCGTAGGTCACGCTTTCGGAGAAGTTGTAGTCGCGTTCGACCATGAACAGGGTGCCGCCGAGAATGGCGCAGTTCACCGTGATCAAGGGCATGTATACGCCAAGCGCGTTGTAGAGCGCCGGTACATACTTGTCGAGGAACATCTCGAGGATCTGCACCAGTGCTGCAATGACGCCGATGTACACGATCAGGCCGAGGAAGTTCAGGTTTACATCTGGCAGGCCCGCCCAGGAAAGAGCTCCGTCGCGCAGCAGCCAGTAGTAAATCAGGTGGTTTGCCGGAACCGTAAGAGCCTGAACGGCCACCACGGCAATGCCGAGACCAAAGGCGGTACCGACTTGCTTCGAGATGGCCAGGAAGGTGCACATCCCGAGGAAGAAGGCGAGCGCGAGGTTCTCAACGAAAACCGCGGTGATGAAGAGATTGAACAAGGCTTCCATTACGATACCTCGACACGATGAGCTTGAATCTGGAAGTCGGGTTTTTCAACCTGCTCGGGCTTCCAGCTACGTACGGCCCAGATGATCAGGCCGATCAGGAAGAAGGCGCTTGGCGGAAGCAGCAGCATGCCGTTGGGCACATACCAGCCGCCATCTTTGGCAAGCGAGAGTATTTGCACACCGAACAGCGAGCCTGAGCCGAAAAGCTCACGCACGAAGCCGACCATCAGCAAAATGACGCTGTAGCCCAGGCCGTTGCCCAGGCCGTCCCAGAAACTGGGCAGCGGGGGGTTTTTCAGCGCGAATGCTTCGGCACGACCGAGCACGATGCAGTTCGTGATGATCAAGCCCACGAAAACCGACATTTCTTTCGACAGCCCGAAAGCGAAAGCCTTCAGCAGCTGATCGACCAGGATCACCAAGGAGGCGATGATCGTCATCTGGATGATGATCCGGATGCTGCTTGGAATGTGGTTTCGAATCAGCGAGATGAGTGCGTTTGAGCCACACAGCACGGCAGTGAGTGCGATGCACATCGTCAACGCGGTCGACATCTTGGTTGTGACCGCGAGAGCCGAACAGATCCCCAGCACCTGCAGGGCGATCGGGTTGTTGTCCACGACCGGGCTGGTGACGAGTTTCTTGGTGTCGTTCGCCATGGCTTAACCTCTTTCGTTGCGTAGGCGTTCGATGAATGGGCCGTAGCCGTGCTCACCGAGCCAGAAATTGATCAGGTTTTCTACCCCGCGCACGGTCAACGTGGCGCCGGCCAATGCGTCGATCTTGCTCTCGTTGCCGGGAGCAGAGTGGTCTACGCCGCCTTTCACGAGCCGAATCGCGGGTTGATTGGCCGAATCAAAGGCGAGCTTGCCTTCCCAGATTGCACGCCAATTCGGGTTGTCGATTTCGCCACCCAGACCTGGGGTTTCGGCGTGCTGATAGAACTTCAGACCGCCGATGGTGTTGAGGTCGCTTTCGAGTGCCAGAAAACCGTACAACGTTGACCACAGGCCTGCACCATGAACCGGCAGGATCAGACGCTCGATCTCACCTTCTGGACTCCGCACGATATACACCGGCATGTGGGTCGGTTGGCGTTTGATGTTGGCCTTGTCTTCGGCTTTGTCCAGCGTGAATGACGTTGCCGGGTCCTTGGAGGCCTGTTCAATATCGAATGTCGATACATCGTAGGCGTCGCTTACAGTGCCGTCTTCGAGGCGAATCAGTCGTGCTTCCACAAACTCTTCAAACGCCTCGGCTGGACTTTGCCCAGGTTCGGCCACACCGGCCACATCAACAATATTGTTGATGCGGTCCGCTTCTTGGTTGGCGATCTGAATGGGACGCAGGCCAACTGCCGCTGAAGCGACCACGATCGAACACACAAGACACACGGCGACGGCCATGAACAGCGTTTTCTTGTTGCTGTCGTTGGGCAGGGCGAGAATGGATGCCAGCGGGCCGCCGGCGGATTTTTGCTCAGGCGCTGACATGGCGGCGCTCCCTCCGTCGGATATTCATCTGGATGACCACATAATCAATCAATGGTGCGAAAAGGTTGGCGAACAAGATCGCCAGCATGATGCCTTCAGGGAAGGCGGGGTTGATCGAGCGAATCAAGACCGTCATGAAACCGATCAGGATGCCGAACACCCAGCGGCCGGCGTTGGTCATTGAAGCGGAGACCGGGTCCGTAGCCATGAAGACCAGACCGAAGCTCAGGCCGCCAAGAACGAAGTGCCACCAAAATGGCATGGCCATCATTGGGTTGGCATCACGCGCGACGAAATTGAACAGCAGCGAGGTGACGACCACCCCTGCGACCACCCCTGCCATGATGCGCCACGAGGCAATGCGGGTATAGAGCAGGAATAGCGCACCGAGCAAAATGGCCAGGGTCGAGGTCTCGCCCAGTGAGCCCGGCATCATGCCGAAGAACGCCTGCGTCCAGCTCAAGCTTTCCGTAATGGCCGCCATGCCGCCGGTTTCGCCAAGCCCCAGCGGGGTTGCATGAGAGAAGCCATCCACGGCCACCCACGCCAAATCGCCCGAAATTTCGGCCGGATAGGCGAAATACAGAAAGGCACGGCCGGTCAACGCAGGGTTCAGGAAGTTCTTGCCCGTGCCTCCAAAGGCCTCTTTGCCGATCACCACGCCGAAGCTGATGCCCAGTGCCACCATCCACAGGGGCATGTCTGGCGGCAGGGTGAGCGTAAAGAGCATGGAAGTAACGAGAAAGCCTTCGTTGACCTCATGGTTGCGCACAGTGGCGAAGAGCACTTCCCATAGACCACCGACGATCAGTGTCGTCAGATAGATCGGCAGGAACAGCAAAAAGCCATGCACGGTGTTGGCGAACCAGCTGTTCGGGTTGAAACCGATTCCCAACGCTGCCAACAGGCCGCCGCGCCAGTCTTCACGCAAAATGCCGAGTTCGGCAAGGGCGAGGTTGGCTTGGTGGCCGCTGTTGAACCAGCTCCAGAGAATGCAGGGAATGAGCGCAACGACCACATAGCTCATCATCCGCTTGAGGTCGACGCCGTCACGGACGTGCGGCGCAGTGTGCGTCGTGTCGGGAGGTGAATACAGAAAGGTATCCACCATCTCGTAGAGCGCATAGTATTTTTCGAAACGGCCGCCCTGGTGGAACTGCGGCTCGATCCGGTCGAGGAAGCGTCGAATGCCTGACATCAGCCTTCCCTCTCAATCTGGCTAAGGTTGTTACGGAGTAGCGGCGCGTAGTCATGCTTGCCGACACATACAAAGGAGGCGAGTGCCATATCCTCTTCGTCCAGTTCGAGGCAGCCCATTTTCTGAGCCATGTCGGTGTCTTTGACGATGATGGTGCGCAGCAGCGGTCCCAAAAGGATATCCATTGGCATGATGTCCTCAAAAACCGTGAGCGGCACCAGCGCGCGGGGGCTGCCATTTTGTGAAGAGGTGAAATCAAACTCTCTGTCGCTGCGGCGGCTAAAGCTAGAAAGCATCACGTTCAGCATGGAGAACTTGTTGCGGCCGAGGGGGTTGAGCCAGCCCATGAATTCTCGCGGCGAGCCTTCTTGCAGCAGCGTGATCTGGAGATGATGGCAACCCAGGTAGGCGGACCAGCTGGCCACACGACGACCCGACCAAACCGATCCGGAAATGACGCGGACGTTGCTGTCGTCGGCGATTTCATTTTCGAGCAGTTCGTCCAGGTTGGCGCCGATTCGGGTACGCAGCAAACGCGGGTTTTTCGCGCGCGGACCGCCGATCGCGATGATGCGTTCAGTCGGGAGTTGGCCGCTCGTAAACAGTTTGCCGATGGCGATGACATCCTGATAGTTCAGGTGCCAAACCGTCTTTTCTGCGTGGACCGGATCGAGGTGGTGGATGTGCGTGCTTGGCAGACCGGCCGGATGGGGGCCGTCGAAGCGCACTACGCGCACCTTGTCGCTCTCGGGGAGTGGGCCCAGGTCGGCGCCGTCCGCCTTACAGACCCATAGGGGCCCGTCCGTCAAATGACCCAGAACACTCAGGCCGTGAACGAACGCCTCGTTTTGCTCTTGGATGATGAGCTGTGGGTCGGCTGAAAGAGGGTTGGTGTCGATCGCGGTGATGAAGATCGAGTTCGGACGCGTCTCAGGGTGAGGGATCTTGCCGTATGGACGGGTGCGGAGCGACGTCCACAACCCCGAGGCCAGCAGATTTTCCCTGACCTGTTCGGAGGTCAGCGAGGCAAGCTGGTCGGCAGGATACGACGCGAAGGTTTCAGCTTCTTCCTGATCGTCAAGACGAATGATGACGGACTGGAGCATCCGGCGTGCGCCGCGGTTGATCGCGATGACTTCGCCAGCACCCGGTGCCGTGAAACGCACCCCGGGAAGCCTCTTGTGCTCGAAGAGGGGCTGTCCCAGTTTGACCTTGTCACCTTCGGTTACGTGCATGGTGGGCTTGAGGTCGATATGATCGACGCCAAGGATCGCCACGTGCCTGACAGGGCGAGCGTTTTCGACCCGTTGTTCAGGTTTTCCGCTGATTGGCAGATCCAGCCCTTTTTTGGTCTTTATAAGCATAGAGGTCCGATCTTTATTGTCGGGTGCCGACCAAAATCCCGATTGAGCCCGCCATGCACAACAACCTCCCTACGTGCTTGGCGGCAGCGACTGGCAGTGTTTTGGGTCGGCTAAACAAAACAGACTAATGTTACTTGGGTGGTCCGCATCTATCAAATGATGATGCCACTTTCGACATAGAAATCCGGGCGTTCCTTGACCCCGGTCAAGAGGTCAGTGAAGGTGGCCGAGGCACGGTACAATCGGCCTCTTTGCGCGTGGGGCAGACATCGATGTCGAGGGTATGGAGGCCGAATGTAACAGTTGCAGCGGTGGTTGAGCGCAATGGCCGTTTTCTGATCGTCGAAGAAGAGGTGTCTGAGGGCTTGCGCTTAAATCAGCCGGCGGGCCATCTTGAGCCGGGCGAATCGCTGATTGATGCCGTACGCAGGGAAACCCTGGAAGAGACTGCCTACCTTTTCGAGCCTGTAGCGCTCGTCGGGATATACCAATGGCGTCGCCCGAAAGACGATGTGACCTATCTGCGGTTTACTTTTTCCGGCCACATCCTTGGCGAGGGGCCGGTCGCGGGCGCGCAACTGGATAGCGGTATCGTTCGCGCGCTGTGGCTGTCGGCGGATGAGCTGGGTGAAAGTGTGGCGCGCCATCGCAGCCCGTTGATCATGCGTTCGCTTCAAGACTGGCAAGCCGGAAAACGCTTCGGGCTGGACGTCTTTGCGGACGGGAACTGATGCGCCGAGGGTTGTGCGCCATGCTGGCTGCCGTGTTGATGGTGCCGGGCATGGCGGCCGAGAAGGAAGTCGTAGAACTTTGTTTCAATTACGGCTGCGCCCGCAGCGAATTGATTTCCTTCTCGGCAGAAGAGCTGGCCGGGGTGCACGCGTACCTTTCCGACGCTGAAAACGCAGCGGCCGAACGAGCGGCGCTGGCTAAAGCGGTGGCGCTGATGTATCGCCTGGCCGGCAGCCAGACCCCGATTTCGGCGGATCAAGCCGGCAATCTGGCGGATGAAGGCGTGCATGGACGAATGGATTGCATCGACCATTCCACCAACACGAACGCCTTTTTACGCATCATCGAGAAGCGCGGCTGGCTGCGTTTTCATGAAGTGGACGCGGTGGCGCAGCGTAAGTGGCTGATATTTTCGCAGCATTTCAGTGCTGCAGTGCGTACGCATGCAGGGCAAGGCTGGGTCATTGATAGCTGGTTCGTCGAACATGGCGAGCCGGCGGTGGTTCTGCCGCTGGAAAAATGGATGAAAGGAGATGGGCCTAATGTTTACTGAAGAGCGCGATTCAGACGGTCGGCACGTCGTGGTCGGCATGTCTGGAGGCGTGGATTCCGCGGTCACGGCACATTTGCTGAAACAGCAGGGCTACCAGGTGACCGGCCTGTTCATGAAAAACTGGGAAGACGATGACGACGACCAATATTGTTCGTCGCGTCAGGATCTGGTGGATGTCGCGTCGGTGTGTGACGTGCTGGGCATTGACCTTGAAGTGGTCAACTTCTCGAAGGAATACAAGGAACGGGTGTTCGCCGACTTCCTGAGCGAATATCAGGCGGGCCGCACGCCGAACCCCGATATCCTGTGCAATTCGGAAATCAAGTTCCGCTGTTTTCTGGATCACGCCATGACGCTCGGCGCCGAGCGCATCGCCACCGGACACTATGCCCGCGTGCGCCGTTGGGAGAACGACGGACGCACTGAATATCAGTTAATGAAGGCCGAGGACGGGACCAAGGATCAAAGCTACTTTCTCTACCGCCTCAATCAGGAGCAGCTTGCAAAGACCTTGTTTCCGCTGGGCGGACTCTACAAACGCGAGGTGCGACGCATTGCCGCCGAAGCCGGTCTGCATGTTGCGACGAAGAAGGATTCAACCGGTATCTGTTTCATCGGAGAACGACCGTTTCGGGAATTTCTGATGCGCTATCTGCCGGTGCAGCCGGGTGAAATACGCAGTCTTGATGACGGACGGGTGCTCGGTGAGCACCAGGGTTTGATGTATCACACGATCGGACAGCGTAAAGGTTTGCGCATCGGCGGGGTGAAGGGCAGGCAGGATACCGGCGGGGAGCATGACGCCTGGTATGTTTCCTCCAAGGATGTCGCCAATAACGTGCTGTACGTTGTGCAGGGGCATGATCATCCGGCCCTGCTGCGTGAGCGCTTGAACGCGATTGATGTGAACTGGATCGCCGAGTACTCGCCACAGACGAACTGGGTGTATACCGCCAAGCCGCGTTATCGTTCGTCGGACGAGCCGTGCCACATTGAGCAGGCTGACATGAAAACGGCGGAAATCGTGTTCGCGAGCCCGCAATGGGCGTTGACGCCGGGACAAAGCGTAGTGGTGTACGAATCCAGAGTGTGTCTTGGCGGGGGCATCATTGCTTGATCCAGATCTGGCTGCGTGCCGCCCACGCTTCACATTGTGCGATGTAATCACGTTTGCTTTTGGGCATCGCAACGCGGGCACGGGCGATATCGCTGATCAGATTGCGTCCGCGAACGATGAGTTGTTTGCCATCGGCAATGAGTTGGCTTTGCTGCGGCGTTGATCCCGGCATCCGCTGCGGAGAGAACGCAGCGAGATGTTCTCCGGCCACAACGAAGTCGGTCCAGATTTCAAAAATCGTCGAATCCGTACGCAGCGTTTCGCATTTGGCCTTGGCGGAAGTGGCCAGCACTGAAATTTCTTTGCCGATTCCCTGAAACAGCGGACTCGAGTCGAAGCTGCGGCGCATGGTTGTGGTGATCTGATCGATGCAGCGCAGGGCCTGCGCAATCTTGACGTAGCGGCTAGCGTAAAAATCCTCGATCGATATTGAAAATGCGCGGCAGGGCTCGCCCCATAGCTCATCGATTCCTTCTTCACCACTACGATGCAGCACCAGGCGGCCCAGCTCGAGCGCTTCCTGCAAGCACCGGCCGCATTCTTCGAGCAGCGGATGGTCGGCTGGAATGGCCTCACCCTTGGCCTGTGCATCCACCAGCTGCGTGAAGATGTCGGTCGTGTGGTTGAACAACGCGCCGGCAAGCATCGCTCCCTTGATGCGTCGGCGTTCGGGAAGTGTTTCGGCTTCGTATGAGGCTCGAGCTTCTCCAAGCCGGTAGCCGGGAACGTTGATGCCGTGTTCGACATGATTGAACAGGCGACGCGTGAGCGCCTCAATCAGTACGCGTTTTTCCTTCAGCGAATCCGCCGGCGGATCGTAGACCTTGATCCAGTAGCCGTCGTAGAACACTCGGCGGATGCCGTTGATTTCGCGCACGGTGCCATTGTCGACCGTGTCCGGTTTCATATGCGTGTGTGCTCAGGAAAGACTAACAGTACGGCGCACAGAGGCGCGCTTGATGCGCTGACGGCGCAATTTCAACAATACCTGGATGCGCCAGATCATCAACACCCCGAAATAACCAATCACTGCACTGCATACCGCCATCAGGAACGTGCCCAATACCAGCGGGCGGCCGATGCCGGTAAGCCAGTTAATGGTCTCTATGAACCAATGTACAGCGACGGCCGTATTTTCATCGACCAGATCGGAAGACGATGCGCCCGGCGGCAGAATGCTCGAACCGATGCGGTAGGCGAGCAGATAGATCGGACCGTAGGTGAAGGGGTTGCTGATCAACGTTGACAGCGTCGCCACCCACAGGTTGGCGCGTAGAGCCAGCGCCACGAGAGCAGCAGCTGGAATTTGCGCGAGTGGAATGAGAAGACCGAAAAATACGCCGATGGCTACGCCGCGCGCCACCGAGTTGCGATTCATGTACCACAGCAAGGGGTCGTGCACGCGGGGGCCGAGCCAGCGTAACAACCGGTTCTGTTTGATGCTTTCGCGAGTTGGCAGGTGGCGTTTGATCATGACCATATCAGGGCAGGTCACATTCTAACGCGTAAAATGCGTGCATTTGGAACGGTCTTTATTTGCGCTGACGGAGAGCAGCGCCTCCATGATAATGGAGAACCGATCCGTGTCGGTTGCGGTTAACCCTAGCTGCGGTTTTCTGGCGAGTGAGAATCAGGCCAGGTCGTGCGGAATGACTGCGCGCAAGACCGTTTGTGTTTCGTCATTGCGAACGCGATTGGTGAACCACCACAAACCGCCTTTCTTGACCGTCCATTCCGCTTCTTGGCCAGACAACAAAAGGGAGGCCAAGCGGCCAAGTATCGGCTGATGGCCCACGATCAGCACCGCATCGCGGCCGTCCGGCCAGCCCGCCGCGGCAAGAATGTCGGCCACGTTCCCATCGGGGCCGAGTGCGGGAATCTTTTCGAAATCATCGGTAAAGGCGCGCACGGTTTCAATCGTTCGTGTGGCGGGACTGGTCAGCACCCGCATGTTGCGCGGATGGTTTTCCTTTAGCCAAGAGGCGATCGCGCGTGCTTGTTTATGGCCACGCAACGTCAGCTCACGTGTGTGGTCGGGCAGGCCGTCGACGGCCTCGGCGTGACGCCAGAGAAGTAGATCCATGATGGGTTCCTGTGTTGCAAACTGCCTGATCATCGCTCCTCAATATTGCAAGCTGTTTACGGCGGATGCCTTGAGTACGCATGGTGAGGGGGCGAAGGGTCGGGTTAAAGGGTGAGTTGGCGAGCCTCCAGGCGCGGTATTTCACTGTAACGCGTCAGCGTGGTGGTGTATTGGACACGTCCGGCATGGAGTGCGTGCATAAGCGTGCCCACGGAGTCTGGTCGTGCGCGAGTAACGCGGTGGCGGCATCCGATGCGCGCTCCAGCATGTGTGCATGATGCGATGCATGCCAGCGGTTCACACAGGCGACGCCGGGCATGAGGGCGGGGTCGTCCTGGGCCCATTCGGTCAGAAGCGGATGGACATCGTCGAAACTTTGGAGAGTATCCAATGGACCTTGGATACGGTCGAGCGTTTGTAGATAGCGATCGGCCGCGTCGGCGGGCATCAGCGGAATGAAGAATTCCACGCCGTGGCGCAGCTGTTGAACGGCGATGCGCAGAGCCTGCCGATCTGAGAGGGCGCAATCAAGGGCGGTGTGATGAAGCGGCTGGGCTCGAATGCGCAGATTTTCAAGCTGCGTGGCTGCAAGATTCGACAAATCGGGGTGGGGATGTTCGTGCTCAGGCAGTTTGAACAGAGCCTCGGAAAATGCCAGCAGCCGCCGGCCCTGCGCAGCAAAGTCGAATGTATTGCCCACTTCACGGTGGGCCGTGGCGCGTGCATTGGCAAGCCGGGTGCACAATGGTTTCAGGGTGTCGGCCGGTGCGAGCTCGGCTGCGACAACGGCGGGGAGGACTTTTTCAGCGAAAGCGTCCAGGTCGCGCGTTGCGCCGATGTCTTTGGCGTGAGCCGTGAGACGCGCCGGCCAGTCGGTGACGAACTCTGGTGGGAGTACGTCCGCAAAGATGCGGATCAATGAACGTAGCCGGTCCAGCGAAGCGCACAGTGGATACAGGAATTCCGTCGTGTCGTTGTTGAGCGCACCGGTTACGTTGGCCTGCCATTGGCGCATGCAGCTGGAAGCGAGTTCCCGAAAGGCGCTCAGCGGGCTCATTGAGGCGCTGATTGCGGAGGCGTGCGCATGTACCGGCTGGAGCGGGGTGTTGAGGTGGAGCCGGTAACCGCGTTCGGCTTTGCTGCGGTCGTCCGGCAATAGCGGCAGGTCTGCGCTCAGTCGGAGGGCGAATTGCAGTAGATCGAGCGCCTCACCGCGCACCAGTTCAAGCTCAAGTTCGCACAGCGATTCGGTGCGTTCGCCCGCAGCAATTTCACCGATGTCGAGCATCAGGTGAATCTCGATGCCTGATTTTGGCGTATGGCGGCGCGTTTCGCGGCGAAAGTGGGTGGAAAAAACGGGTACGAGAGCATCGACGCTGCGTTGCAGAAGCTGTCGGACGCGTTCGTCGTCCACCTTGCTGAAATCGAATGCGCCGCGATAAGGCTGTTCCCATTCCGGTCTGCTGCTCAGGCCGGCGGTCGAAGTCGAGGCAGATTTGACGGTCTGCAACCAGCGCTCTCCCTGGCGGCGGGTGCGCAGGCCGACACGCGCGGCCTTGAGCGTCAGAGCGGGCGTGTCGTAATAGACGTTTTCCAATAGTGCCGGCGGGTCGATTTGGGGGCAGGCTGCGATCAGCGGATGACGGCGTAACGCGGCGATGGAGTGGCGCGGGAGAAAAAGCTTGAGTTCGACTTCCATGGAATGGGCTCGCTTCACGCGGATGGCTCGTCATCTTGAATGGGAACATCCCCCTCGATCGCACACTTTTCTATGCGAGCGTCGCCAAAGGTTTCGTCCCACAGCTCGGTCACCTTGGTGCGTGCACGATCGATTTCTTCGTCGAAGGGCAGGTACGAGGGCAAGCCGGACAGACGTTGGCGGTGCTGCAAGCGGCGGTACAGACGATAGCTGTCGCCAACGTCTTCGGCGAGCGATTGCGGAATCAGATTGAGCCGGCCGGCGATGCCGAGCAGCGCGATGTTGCCCAGGTTTTCAGCGAGTTCAGGGTGTTGCCGGGCGTGGGCAAGGACAAGAAACTGGACGATGAATTCCACGTCGATCAAACCGCCCGGATCGTGCTTGATTTCGAAACCGTCGTTTTTACCGGAGTGGACGCTGCGCATTTTTTGGCGCATTTCCAGCACTTCGTGGCGCAATTGCTCCAGGTCGCGGGGGCGGCACAGCACTTCGCGCCGGACGCTCTCGAACGCTTCACCGATGCGTGGGTCGCCGGCGACGAATCGGGCGCGTGTCAGTGCCTGATGCTCCCACGCCCAGGCGTTTTCGAGTTGGTAACGACGGAAAGCCTTGATTTGGGTGACGAGCAGGCCGGCAGCCCCGTTGGGGCGCAGACGCAGATCCGTCTCGAACAGAATTCCCGCTGCGGTACGGGCGGATAACCATGTGTTGATGCGTTGCGCCAGGCGTGAATAGACTTCGGTGGCTTCGGGCGCGTCGTCGTCAAAGAGAAAGATGATGTCGAGATCCGAAACGTAGCCGAGCTCTTTCCCGCCCAGCTTGCCGTACGCAATGATGGCAAAAGCCGGCGTCTCGCGATGACGGTTTTTGAGCTTTCTCCAAACCAGTGGAATGGTGCGCTCGAGAATCACATCCGCCAACGCCGAGAGATGGTCGGCGAGTCGTTCGACGGTGAGCTTGCCCGCGATGTCCTGAGTGAGCAAACGGAATGCCTGGGCGTGGTGCTGTTCGCGCATGCGGTCCATTTGTTGTTCCATGTCCGGCTCGAGTTCATCAAGATCGGCGGCCAGCTCGGCGGAAAACTGCGGCCAGTCGGGGGCGGCGTTCAGGTGATGTTCATCGAGCAGCTCGTCGAGCAGAATTGGGTGGCGGACCAGATAATCCGCCGCCCAGCGCGAGGCGCTCATCAAATCGGCCACGCGTTTGAGTGCGTGGGGGTATTGCTGCAACAGCGCGAGATAGGCGCCGCGCCGGCTGATGGTTTCGAGCAAGGTCAGACAGCGGGTGAGGGTTTCATCGGGCTGCGAGGTGGCCGCGGCGAATTCGATGATGGTCGGCACGAGGGCGTCGAAACGGCTTTGGATGTTGGCGGGAAGCTGTCGGTAGCGCGGGCTGTTGTGCAGCGCGGCGAGCTTTTCGGTGACGGCGTGCGGATCGGCATAGCCCAGGCGCGCGAAAAGCGGATCCGCGTCCTCATCGCCGCAGGCAGAGGACCAGACCGCATCCAGCTCAGTCTGTTGGGTTTTGTCGCCGCCGGGGTCGGAAAAAACGTCATCAAAGTGGCGGCTGACGATTGCGCGGTGGCGTTGCAACTCGGCGAGCAGGCCGGCCACGTCGTTGAAACCGGCGGCCTGGGCGATGATTGTGCGGTCCGCGAGGTTTTCCGGCAGGTCGTGCGTTTGCTGATCGTCGAAGAACTGCAGACGATGTTCGAGTCGGCGCAGGAACACGTAAGCGTCGCTTAATTCGCGCACGGTTTCTTTGTCGAGCGTGCCGCGTGCGGCGAGCAATTCGAGCACCTTCAAGGTGGGGCGCAGTTGCAGCTCAGGATCTCGCCCGCCACGGATCAATTGAAACACCTGGGCGATGAATTCGATTTCACGGATGCCGCCGGGGCCAGTCTTGACGTTGTTGGCGCGGTCGCGTCGGCTCACCGTGCGGCGGATTTGTGCGTGCAAGGCGCGCATGGCGTTGAACGCGCCATAGTCGAGGTATTTGCGGAACACGAAAGGGCGTGCGATTTGCTCCAGTTCTCGATGGCGTGTGCCGGTAAGCGGGCGGGCCTTGATCCAGGCGTAACGCTCCCACTCGCGTCCCTGGGCGATGAAATAGTTTTCAAGGGAGTCAAAGGAGCACGCGAGCGGACCGGAATCGCCGTGCGGACGGAGCCGCATGTCTACGCGAAAAACCTGGCCGAGTTCGGTAATGTCGGCGAGGCTTTTGATGATGCGTTTGCCGAGACGTTCGAAGAATTCGAAATTGCTGAGAACTTTCTTGCCATCGGTGTCGCCGTCTTCGGGGTAGACGAAGATCAGGTCGATGTCGGAGGAGACGTTCAGCTCGCGCCCGCCCAATTTCCCCATCCCGACAACGATCAGCTCCTGCTCCAAACCGGATCGCGACCGTGGCAGCCCGTGACGCTCCACAAGGATTGCATGGTGCGCATCATGCGCAGCGCGGAGCGCAACCTCCGCAAGTTGCGTCATGGTTTCGGTGACTTCGGCCAGCTCCGCGCGTCCGTCGAGGTCGCGTACTGCGAGATGGCACAACACCCAGGTGCGCAATCGGCGTAGCGCGGCATCCAGCACCGATGCGTCGAGACGGTCGGCCTGGATGAAGGCGCGCATTGCGTCCGCATCGATTGGCGCGTCGACGGATGCGGTCAGTTGATAGGCCAGCCAATCGCGGCTCGCCAGCATGCCGCTGAGATATTTGGACCATTTCGCGGAGCGAGCGATGGCGGAAGCAGACATCAATAAGGTTCCGGCGAGAAGAAGAAAGCCCATGATGCCGCCGCTTCGCGTTGCTCGGCAAGTTGGAAGCCGCTGTTAGAATGCAACGCTGGATCGGTCCTCGCGCCGAGCTATCGCCCAGTGCGTTCCATAGTAACCATCCGGCACGAGGTGCCCGTGTTCCACAAATGACCGAACAGTCTTCAGTCCCTTCTGACGCCGTCCCGCCCTCCGCGCGACTTTCGCGACGTTCCCGTTTTCTGTGGGGCAGCGCGCTTGTGCTGCTGTTGATCGTCGCTCTGGGCCTGCTTGCATTTCGGGAAGTGGTGTTGCCGCGTGCCGAGGAACAGCGCGAGCGTCTTGAAGCGGCGCTGGAGCGTGCGACGGGCGTGCCGACCGAGATTGGCACGCTGCGCGCCTGGTGGCCGGGTCTGCGTGTGCGCGTGATGGCCGAAGGCGTCGTGCTGGGGCCTCCTCAAGCGGAGGATGTGTTGCGGCTGCCGCGAATTGAGGCAGAGCTCAAGTGGTCTTCGTTGTGGCGCGGGGCGCCCCATTTTGAGCGGATCGAGTTGTACGAGCCAGAATTGAATGTGGTGCGCGAGGCCGATGGCGGGATTCGCATCGCAGGGATGCGCCTGGGCGGGGGTTCAAGCACCAACGAGCAACTGAGCGAATGGCTGCTGCAACAAGGTGGAGCGGTGGTGGCGGATGCCCGTCTGACGTGGCAGGACCGTACGCGTAATGCAGCCTCTCTGGAATTTGACGAAGTCAATTTTCAGGTGAGGCGCGTTGGAGGTCGCTTTAGATTCAACCTTGATGCGGAGGCGGTCAATCCGGTAGCGAGCGCGTTCAGCATGGAAGGTGACGTTGTCTCGAGCGCGCCCCGCACGCTTGCACACTGGGATGGGCAGATAAAGGTCGATCTCGCGGATGCGCGGCTTGATGGGCTGACACCCTGGATAGACTATCCGATTCCGTTGACCGGTCACGGCGATGTTACGGCGCAGGCAACTCTTCGTGACAGTCATGTGGAAACACTCGAAATGGATTTTGCGCTCGAAGATTTCGGTTTCCAATTTCTTCCTGAGTTGCCGGTGCTGGATGCCCAACGTGCGCGCGGGCGTCTGCACAGTGTGGATCGCAACGGTCAATACCGATTCGAGTTCTTTGATTTTGAAGTGTTGACGCGCGATGGGGAACATCTTGCGCCGACCGACCTGACGCTGGAGCTGACCGGAGATGAAAAGTCGCACAGGGCAGGTCTGGTACGGGTCGAGCGCTTTGACCTGGATGCGGTGACCGGATTGGCCGCGTATTTTCCCTTCCCTGAAGACGTGGCTGAACGCCTTGTGGAAATGTCCCCGCGTGGTCGTGTTGAGGGGCTGGAATTGGGTTGGGAGGAAGAGGGCGGTCAAGTGCGTCCGGTGCATCTTGCCGCGCGTTTTGATCAGCTCGCGTTGCAGCCAACAGGCTTGTGGCCCGGCGGTGAGGGCATTTCCGGCGCAATCGAAAGCGACATGAACGGGGGGCGATTTGATGTTGTGGTGGCCGGCGGCGCGCTCGAACTCCCGGCTGTATTCCCCGAGGCACGAGTTGAATTGAATCGCTTGGTTGCCGAGGGCGGTTGGCGACGCGAGGAGAACGGCGAGCCCGTCATTTGGCTGGATGAGGCGAATTTCTCCAATGCCGATGCCGCCGGCGTGGCGCACGGCGAATACCGTCCCGATGTCGGGCGATATGGTGAAATTGATCTGCATGCGCGCCTGATGCGTGCCGATGGTGCTGCGGTGTGGCGCTATTTGCCATGGGTGGTGGGCGAGGGTACGCGAACATGGGTGCAGCGCGGCGTGCTGTCGGGGACTGCGCATGAGGCCGCGCTCGAACTGCAAGGTGGTCTGGAAGACTTTCCGTTTGCAGAGGGTTCGGGCACGTTTCGGGTCACAGCTGAGGTTGAAGATGTTCAGTTGAACTATGCGCCCGACTGGCCGGTGATTGAAGACATCCACGGCAGCTTGCTTTTCGACGGTGCACGGATGCGGATCGAGGGCCGCACGGGACACATTTTCGGTGTGAAGTTGGCCAATGCCAGTGCCGAAGTACCGGACCTTTCCCTTGCCGGACAGCAGGTGATGACGGTGCAGGGCTCGGCGCAGGGTCCGACGGCGGATTTTCTGCAATACATCTCGCAAAGCCCGATTCGCGAGATCACCAACGGTTTTACCGATGGCATGACGGCGGAAGGTGAGGGCGATCTGGAGCTGAAGCTGGAAATGCCTCTGCATGAGGTCAGCGAGACGGCGCTGGAAGGAAGGTATCGCTTCGGCGAAAACCGTGTGACGGTACTTGAATGGCTGCCCCCGCTTGAGCGAGCGTCCGGACAGGTCGAGTTTACCGAAGAGAGTTTCCGAATCGAAAAAGGGCGGGGGTTGCTGTTTGGTCAACCGCTGCATCTTGCTGCCGACACGCGGGCGCCCGGACGGGTGCATTTCGAGTTGAATGGTGGGGCTTCGATCAGCGCCCTGAGACAGTTTTACGATTTGCCGTTAATGGAGCATCTGTCGGGTACGACGCAGTGGAACGCGCAGATTGATACCGGTGACGGTGCCGTACATGTTGCTGTGCGTTCAACGCTCGCGGGCATCTCGTCGAGCTTGCCGCAACCGTTGAATAAACGTGCAGCGGCGGCGTTGCCGTTTGCGCTGGATGCGCGCTTTGCCGGACAGGAGCGGCAGATTTCCGGAAGTCTTGGGGAGGATGTCCGAGCGGTATTGACGGGACACAGCAGCGAACGCGGATTCGAACTGATTCGCGGTGGCGTGGGGGTGGGGACGGCGCCACCACAGCCGAAGGCGGGCCTGGGTTTCGCCGGGCAGTTCGAACGTTTGGATCTCGATGTCTGGCGGCGTTTGCTGGAGGGCAATGAGGGCGCCGATAGCATGCTTTCTTCCGTCGAGATCGATGTCACGCAATTGCATGCATTTGGCCAGGATGTTGGTCGTCTTGCGCTGGCGGCCAGCTCCGGTACGGATGGCTGGAGTGGTCAGGTCGACAGTGATGCTGCGCGAGGAAATTTCGTCTGGGACGGGCGCGAGAAAGGGGCGGTGCACCTGCGCTTGGAGCATCTTGTGATCAACGAGCGAGATGACAAAAAGGTAAAGGGAATTGAGCGCGCGCTGGATCCCGAGCAGGCAACAAGTTTGCCTGATCTGAATATCGAGGCGGAGCGCTTTACGCTGCGTGGCATGGATCTGGGAAAGCTGTCGGTGCGCGCCGCAAATGATGGCGCCGGGTGGCAGCTTGAATCATTGACGCTGGAGAGCGAAGACGGGAGTCTGAGTGGCTCGGGACGCTGGCGTCCAAGTCACTCGCATACCAGCGTGAATGCCCGGATCGTGAGTGGCAATGCAGGTGGATTGTTGACCCGTCTGGGCTACCCGGAGGCGGTGCGTGGCGGGGAGGTGGATATATCCGGCCAGCTGTCGTGGAGCGGAACGCCTTCGCGCATGGATTTTCCCTCGCTCAACGGAAGCTTCGTGTTGAATGCGCAGAACGGACGCTTCGCTCAGCTTGAGCCGGGGGTCGGACGTTTGCTCGGGGTGTTGAGCCTGCAGTCGTTGCCGCGACGGTTGCGTCTTGATTTCAGCGATGTCTTCAGTAATGGGTTTGCGTTCGATCGGATTGCCGGCGATGTGGCGGTTAACCAGGGGACGCTGAGTTCCGAAAATCTGGAGGTTACGGGGCCGGCCGCACATATCTGGATGTACGGCACGGCCGACATCAATCAGGAAACGCAGGACCTGACTGTGGTGGTACAGCCGACGCTGTCTGAATCGGTGGCGGCCGGGGCGGCGGTAGGGTTGTTGAACCCCGCTGCGGGCGTGATTGCCTATTTGGCACAGAAGGTTCTGAGAGATCCGATCGAACGCATGTTCGCGTATGGTTATCGCATTCGCGGTGGTTGGGCGGACCCGCAGGTTGAGCGTCTGCCGGTAGGGCAAGGCGCAGCGGATGATGAGCACGAGGGAACCGTTTTGCCATGAATGAATCAGAAACTATGGAAAGAACACGCGTTGCTGCGGTCCAGATGGTCAGTGGGGATGACGTCGAAGCGAATCTTGCCGAGGCTGCGCGTCTGGTTGCGGAAGCGGCGGATGCCGGTGCGCGGCTGATTGCCTTGCCCGAGTATTTCTCGCTGCTGTCTGCCGATGAAACGATGAAAGTCACGCATCGGGAAGTGGAAGGTGACGGCCCGATGCAGGATGGCCTGGCGGCGCTGGCAGCGCGACACCGGGTGTGGCTTGTGGGTGGTACGATTCCCCTGACAAGCGCAGCGGATAACAAAGTGCGCAATAGCACGCTCGTGTTCGACCCGACAGGACGGCGCGCAGCGCGGTATGACAAGATTCATCTGTTTGGCTTCGACAACGGCGCGGAGCGCTTTGATGAGTCTCGTACGATCGAGGCTGGAAACACCGTTTGCTGTTTTGAAACGCCTTTTGCTCGAGTCGGCCTTTCGGTGTGTTATGACCTGCGCTTCCCCGAGCTCTACCGCGCGATGGGGCGGGTGGATCTGATCCTCGTCCCTTCGGCCTTTACTGCAACCACCGGTCGGGCGCATTGGGAAACGCTGTTGCGTGCCCGAGCGATCGAAAATCAATGCTATGTGATGGCCCCGGCTCAAGGCGGACAACACCCAGGTGGTCGCCGGACGTGGGGACACACAATGATCATTGATCCGTGGGGGGAAATACTCGCCTGTCGTGATGAGGGGGCGGGCACGGTGGTTGCCGATATTGAACGCACCCGTATCGACGCGGTGCGCAGCCAGCTGCCGGCGCTGGACAATCGCCGTCTGGCATAAAGGTGGAAACACCTCGCAGACTGAACGTCTAAGGAATGAATTGAAATGGATGCTTCCCTAAATGCACTTTCCGTTGCCGATCGCATATTGCTGGCGCCGGGCGGAGTGGATACGCGCGAAATTGATCGTGTGCTCGGTACCTTGATGGGGCACAAGCTCGATTATGCCGATCTGTATTTTCAATATGGTCGCTCTGAAGGCTGGAGTCTTGAAGAGGGGATCGTCAAATCAGGCAGTTTCGACATTGAACAGGGCGTGGGTGTTCGAGCGGTGAGCGGCGAGAAGACGGCCTTTGCCTATTCGGACGAAATCACTCCGGCCGCACTGGAAGCTGCTGCGCGTGCCACGCGCGCGATTGCTGGCGCGGGCGCGTCGCGCAGCGTACAGGTTGCGCCCGGGGTGCGCGTGCCGCCGCTTTACCGCGGAGAGGATCCGCTCGCGTCGTTGGGTGACACGGAAAAGGTGCGTCTGCTTGAACGTTTGGAAACGTTTGCGCGCGAAGAAGATTCACGCGTTACGCAAGTCATGGCGCATCTGGCCGGTTCGTGGGAAGTGGTCATGGTGGCGCGCAGCGATGGGCTGCTTGCCGCCGATGTGCGTCCGCTGGTCCGGGTGTCGCTGTCGGTTATCCTGGAAGACAAGGGACGGCGTGAGCAAGGTGGCAGCGGCGGCGGCGGGCGTTTCGATTACGCCTGGTTCAATGACGAGCGATTGCGCGAATACGCCCGCGCGGCCGTTCATCAGGCGCGCACCAATCTCGATGCCGTGGCCGCACCTGCCGGTACGATGACCGTTGTACTCGGGCCGGGCTGGCCGGGCATTTTGCTGCATGAGGCGATTGGCCACGGCCTTGAAGGAGACTTCAACCGCAAGGGCAGCTCAGCCTTCTCCGGACGCATCGGCGAGCGTGTTGCGGCGCCAGGCGTGACGGTGGTCGATGACGGAACGCTGGCGGATCGTCGCGGTTCCCTGACGATCGATGACGAGGGCAACCCGACGCACCGCACGTTGCTGATCGAGTATGGCATTCTCACTGGTTACATGCAGGACACGCTTAATGCGCGCTTGATGGGCGTGGCGCCTACCGGCAACGGGCGACGTGAATCCTACGCGCATTTGCCGATGCCGCGCATGACCAATACGTGCATGCTCAACGGCGACAAGGATCCGGAAGAAATTCTGCGTTCGGTGAAAAACGGTCTGTACGCCGTGAACTTTGGCGGTGGGCAGGTCGATATCACTTCGGGCAAGTTCGTCTTTTCGGCGTCCGAGGCCTATCTGATTGAGGACGGCAAAGTGACGCGTCCGGTAAAAGGCGCGACGTTGATCGGAAACGGGCCGGATGTACTCACGCGCGTTTCAATGATCGGCAATGATATGGCGTTCGATCCGGGCGTGGGAACGTGCGGGAAGGATGGTCAGAGCGTACCCGTGGGGGTGGGTCAGCCCACATTGTGTATCGACGAACTGACGGTGGGCGGAACGGCTTGAACGAATTCACACATCCGCCATGTAAGCTGATTTTTGTAACCGTTGGGCCGTGGTGCGCGTCTGAAGCATAAGAGCCGGTTTGTTTGTGGGTTGATTTCTCATAAAAATCAACTTGATGCACGGTTTTGTTAAATATGGTTCGAGATGTTTTGGGCGGGTTTGGCTGACTCCCAAATGGAAACAAGTTGCGTCCATGTGTGTCGGCTTTGACGTCTAGACTGATGGGCTTAATGCTGTTTCATCTCCAGTACCAGACGCAAGGAGTCACTCATGTTCAACAAGCCGAATCTGTTCCCTAAAGCTTCCGAAAGCGCGGCCGCACGCACTGTGCAGCCCGTCGGCGCCCAGCAAGGGGTGCAAGCGCGCAGTGGGGGAGCGACCGGCGCCAACGTATACAGCAACGCTGCGACTTCTGCAGAGCGCGATGCGACGCGTGGTGAGCAGCAAGGCGATAGTCGTTTGATCGTCGGCCCGTCGGTCAAGCTCAAAGGGGCGGAGATCCTCGATTGCCAGACGCTGGTGGTGGAAGGTTTCGTTGCTGCGACGATGAACAGTCACGTCCTGCGCATCGCTGCAGGGGGGATTTTTGAAGGGACGGTGAGCGTCGACGTGGCAGAAATCCAGGGCCGCTTTGATGGGGAGCTGACCGCTCGTGAGCAATTGATCGTCCGCTCCGGCGGTGAGGTCAGCGGGAAAATCCGCTATGGAAAGATCCTGATTGAAGAGGGCGGACAGATTAGCGGTGACATTCAAGCGGAGGCGAAAGGTGCGCGCAGCAGTGCGTCAAAAGTCGAAACTTCGTCGCTTGCCGAGAACAAGAGCGACGCGGCCGTAGTTTAATCCTTCTGCGCGATGTGGGCCTCGGGCAGCGGTGGCGCGGCCCAGTTGCGCAACCATGCGGCGCGAACCTTCTCAGGATAGGTCGCCTTGCCGAGGCTGCCGTTGTAGCGACCTAACGCACGGAAAAGATTGCCTTTTTCGATGTCGATATAGTGACGCAGAATGGTGCAGCCGTAACGTAGGTTCGTGCGCAGGTGAAAGAGGTTGTCGTCCGGTTGGCCGATGACGTCGATCCAGAACGGCATGATTTGCATGAGGCCGCGTGCGCCCGCATGCGACACGGCATATTTGCGAAACGCACTTTCAACTTCGATCAGGCCAAGAACAAGTTGCGGGTCAAGGCCTGCGCGAGTGGCTTCGTAGTGAACGGCGTCGAGCAGATCCAAGCGATGACGTTCGTTTTTGGCCCACCCCGCCAGGCGTTGTGACATGGCTTGACGCCAGGCCAGGTAGGTTTCGTCCTGCCAGCCGTTGTGCAGGGGAGGGCGATCGCTGATTGCAGCGGAAAGCGCATTGCGCACGCTTTCCGCCATTGGCTCGTACATTTGCGGCCCGGCGTGGGCCGTGCCAATCCAGAGCGTCAACGCGCCGATCAGCACGATGCCGCGCATCCTGCAGGAAATCGGCAGCACCCCCATGTTCTACCGAGCTTCCTGGAAGTGACGTCGCGTCGCATCCAGCACGGCTGCGGGTGCGATCCGTTCTGCTTCGTTGTGATGACGAGCCTGCAACTCGACCACACCGTCTTTCAAGCCGCGATCCCCTACGGTGATGCGCAACGGCACGCCGATCAGCTCCCAATCGGCAAACATCGCGCCGGGACGTTCGCCGCGATCATCAAGAATCACGTCGATGCCGGCAGCGACCAATTCGTTGTACAGCGTAGTGGACGTGTCGCGAACCGCATCGGAGCGATCGAATCCGATCGGGCAGATGACGACCTCGAACGGCGCAATCGCAATCGGCCAAAGGATGCCTTTGTCGTCGTTGTTTTGCTCAATCGCGGCGCCGAGAATGCGTGAGACGCCAATACCGTAGCAGCCCATTTCCATCACCTGATTTTGGCCGCCTTCGTCAATGAATGTGCAATCCAGGGCTTCTGCGTATTGGGTACGCAACTGGAAAATGTGACCAACTTCAATGCCTCGGCAGATTTCGAGCACGCCCTTGCCGTCGGGAGAAGGATCACCCGTGACGACGTTGCGCAGGTCGGCAATTTCCGGTTCGTCGAAGTCGCGTCCGATGTTTGCGCCGGTGTAGTGCCAGTCGTCTTCGTTTGCGCCGATAACGAAATCGCTCATTGCGGCGACGGCATGGTCCATGATGATGCGGCCCTTGAAACCCACCGGGCCGATCGAGCCGGGCGCGGCGCCAAATGTGGTGCGAATGGCTTCAGCATCGGCGAACGTGAGCGGGTGGGCGATGCCGTCCAGTTTCAGTGTCTTGATTTCGTTCAACACGTGATCGCCGCGCAAGAGTAGCAATACCGGACTGCGATCTTCCTCGTCGCTTTCGACCGCAATGGCCTTGACGGTGGCAGCGGCTGGAAGTTCGAGGAAATCGGCCAGTTCGGCGATGGTCTTGACGCCCGGAGTGTGGACCTTTTCCAGCGTTGCAGTGGGCGCAGAGCGGGGCGTAGTCGGGGCGAGCGCTTCGGCCAATTCGACGTTGGCGGCATAGTCGGAAGCCGGGCAATAGGCGATGTCATCCTCGCCGGTTTCGGCGATCACGTGAAATTCGTGGGAACCGGTCCCGCCAATGGATCCGGTGTCGGCGGCTACCGCGCGAAATTGCAGGCCGATGCGCGAGAAGATCCGGTGATAGGTGTCGTACATGTTGTCATATTCACGCACCAGATCGTCGTAGCTCGCATGAAAGGAATACCCATCTTTCATCAAAAATTCGCGCCCGCGCATCACGCCAAACCGGGGGCGGATTTCGTCACGGAACTTGTTCTGGATCTGGTAAAAGTGGCGCGGTAGCTGGCGGTAGCTTTTGAGCTCGCGACGCGCCATGTCGGTGATGACTTCCTCATGCGTCGGGCCAACCACGAAATCGCGTTCATGACGGTCTTGGAAACGCAACAACTCCGGCCCGTAGTGTGCCCAGCGACCAGACTCCTGCCACAGTTCGGCCGGTTGCACGGCCGGCATCAGCACTTCAACGGCACCGGCGCGGTTCATCTCTTCGCGCACGATGTTTTCGACCTTGCGCAAACTGCGCAAGCCCATTGGCATCCAGGTATAGATACCCGCTGCGACGCGACGGATCAGGCCCGCCCGCAGCATCAACTTGTGGCTTCGCACTTCGGCGTCAGAGGGCGCCTCTTTGAGCGTTGAGATGAAGAATCTGCTCGCAAACATTGTTGTCGTTTGTTCCGGATAGAGGATGAATCGGCTACGCATTCTAGCAGTGCACCGGCCGAGACTGCGGAGCTGCGCAGGCTTTGTGCTTTCCAATGCACGGTAAGTGTGGAAAAATCGTTACTGACTGATAGGCATAGAAGGTTCGGAAATGCTTGATCGTGAGGGGTATCGCCCGAACGTCGGCATCATTCTGGTCAACGCGCGCAATGAAGTTTTCTGGGGCAAGCGGATTCGTGAGCATTCCTGGCAGTTTCCTCAAGGTGGCATCAAACAGGGGGAGAGCCCTCAGCAGGCCATGTACCGGGAGCTGCATGAGGAAGTCGGCTTGCAACCTGAACATGTGAAAATTCTCGGGCGCACGCGTGACTGGTTGAGATACGACGTCCCAAAACACTGGATACGCCGCGAATGGCGTAGTACTTATCGTGGCCAGAAGCAGATCTGGTTCTTGCTGCGCATGATCGGAAGGGATTGCGATGTGTCATTGCGCGCAACCAAGCATCCCGAGTTCGATGCTTGGCGTTGGCATGGTTATTGGGTGCCGCTTGAAGCGGTGATCGAATTTAAACGTCAGGTCTACCAACAAGCGCTGTCGGAGCTGGCGAGCGTTCTGTTTCGCTCGAATGCTCCCGAGTTGCCGCGAGAATACCGCGAGCTGGCGCTTGCGCATGAAGCGGAAGTGGCGCGCGGCGATTGAGTTTGCAGGCTGTGCCTGATGATCCAGGCGTCGAGAACGGTTGCAGGGCAACCGTTCGTGGTGGCGCCCTTGAAGGCGCGTTTTTGCGAGGATTTTATGATCCGGTTGTGCCGGCGAGCCGCGCTCGCGTTTGCTGTTGTGCTGTTGCCCTCTGCGGCGCTGGCGCAGATATTGACCGAGGCGGATGGCCCGAATTGGCAAGAAGATGAGATCGAGTTCCCACCGATTCCGCAGGAGGAGAATCTGCATGAATTCTTCGTTACCGCGGCGTCGCCGAACACGTTCCTGATTGATGAATCGAGCATTACGGTCGGTGAAGATCGTGTTGTGCGTTACGTGCTGATTGTGCGTACGCCGGGTGGCGCAGAAAATATTACCTACGAGGGGATTCGCTGTACGACCGGTGAGGTGCGCATTTATGCGCACGGGCGTTCGGACGAATGGAGGCCGGCACGCAGGGGAGGCTGGAAAAGGTTGCAGCCGAGTGGGTATAACATGCCGCGAGCGGTGCTTGCCATCCAGCATTTTTGTGATGGGCCGGCGCCACCTCGCTCACGTCAGCACGCCTTGCAGGGTCTGTATCATGGAACCGGCATGCCGACGGAGAACGATTAAGCGTGGAGGTTGACGATGCTTTCTGACCAGATGATTACCCATTTCGACAAGGCCTTACGGACGCTTTTTGCTCCGGCCACGACGGTTCGTCCGCAGCCGGGTGGGGAGCTTCCTGAGGCCGATCTGTCGCCCGAAAGCAAGGCTGAGACCGCAGCGTTGATGCGTGTCAATCACTGTGGCGAAATTTGCGCTCAAGCCCTCTATCAGGGCCAGGCGATCACGGCGCGAGACGAGAGCATTCGGGCGGAGTTGGAAAAGGCCGCTGCAGAAGAAACTGAACACCTGGCCTGGACCGAACGGCGCATCGAGGAACTGGGCGGCCGCAAAAGCCTGCTCAATCCGTTGTGGTACGCCGGCTCGTTGGCACTGGGGATGGCGGCAGGTCGTCTCGGAGACCGTTGGAATCTCGGTTTTCTCGCCGAGACCGAGCGCCAGGTGGAAAACCATTTGCAGGGACACCTCGAACGGATTGCTCCGGAAGATGTCCGCACACAGGCGATCCTGGCGCAGATGAAAGAAGACGAGATTCGTCATGCCGCCACGGCGGAAGCCCTGGGTGGCGGAGAGTTGCCTGCGCCGGTACGCGGCGCGATGAAAGTGATGGGGCAGGTCATGACCACCATCGCTCATCGCATCTGATCTGAACAGGCCGGCGCAAGAGAGGGTTTTCAGCTTTCGCGCGTTTGATCGGTTTCGACGATTTCCCAGGTGTGTTCGATCTTGGCGGTTTTGCCGAGCATGACGGAGGCTGAGCAGTATTTATCCGCTGTCAGGTGAATGGCACGCTCCACGATATTCGGCTTCAGGTTGCGACCACTCACCGTGTAATGAAAACCGATCTTGGTGAACACCTTGGGGTCGCTCTCTGCGCGTTCAGCCACGAGCTTGACTCGACAGTCAGTAACCTCCTGCCGGCTGCGTTGCAGAATCAGCACTACGTCAAAGGCGCTGCAGCCGCCGGCGCCGGCAAGCATCATTTCCATCGGACGAGGGGCCAGGTTGCGGCCGCCTGCATCAGGCGCGCCATCCATCGTTACGAGGTGCCCGGATCCGGTTTCGGCGACAAAGCTGACGCCGTCCAACCATTTGACTGTACATTCCATCTTTTCTGTTCCTGTGTCGGATTGATTGGCGGGTGTTCGATTCTATCGGATCGCTGAAGGCTTGGAGCAGGTCGAGGTTGCAGTGCCGAGAGATCGGCTGAAAAAGGGCGTTAGAGCCTCGTTTCTGTTTTTCCGAAACCTTTCTAGGCGGCTGATTTTTAAAACTCTTTTTGGATAAGAATGTTTTATGCGCGCATCAGAATATTTATGGTGCGACGCACAAAAAACACTTGCCTTGTGGAGCGATGAAGCGCATACTTCAGCCATCGGATCGCTATGTGATCCTCTCGATGTCTCCTCCACCCTCCTCCTTTGGTGTGGATTTTGCGCAGTCCGGGAGCCGGGCTGCGCTTTTTTTTATTTGTTCATGGATTGACACCGGACGGCGTGCTCCAGTACTATTTCGCGCTTTCCGTTTGTGATGGCCCAGGACGGGCCGGACAAGAACCGAGGAATCGAATGAAAACGTTTTCTGCCAAGCCGCATGAAGTCAAGCGCGACTGGTATGTTGTCGATGCGTCGGACAAGGTGCTTGGCCGTCTCGCGGCTGAAGTTGCCCGTCGTCTCCGCGGCAAACACAAAGCGATCTACACGCCGCACGTTGATACCGGTGATTACATCGTCGTTCTCAACGTCGAAAAGCTGCGTGTGACCGGCAATAAGGCGCGTGACAAAAAATACTATCACCACACCGGTTATCCCGGCGGTATTCGCGAAACCAATTTCGAAAAGCTGCAGGCGCGTTTCCCGGCCCGTATCTTGGAGAAAGCGGTGAAGGGAATGTTGCCGAAAGGCCCGTTGGGTTACGCGATGCTGAAAAAACTCAAATGCTATGCCGGCACTGAGCATCCTCACGCTGCCCAGCAACCCAAAGTTCTCGAGATCTGACAGGAGCCTGACGAATGGCTGTTAGCTACAATTACGGCACCGGTCGCCGCAAAACTGCGGTTGCGCGTGTCTTCATTAAGCCGGGTTCCGGCAATATCGTTGTCAACGGTAAGCCGGTCGATGAGTTCTTCTCTCGTGAAACGGGTCGCATGGTCGTTCGTCAGCCGCTGATCCTGACCGAGAACGAAACGCGTTTCGACATCATGGTTAATGTGACCGGTGGCGGCGAGTCCGGTCAGGCCGGTGCCGTCCGTCACGGCATCACGCGTGCCTTGATGGATTTCGATGGCGAGCTCCGGGCGCCGTTGCGCAAAGCGGGCTTTGTGACGCGAGATGCGCGTGAGGTTGAGCGTAAGAAAGTCGGCTTCCGCAAGGCGCGTCGTCGCAAGCAGTTCTCCAAGCGCTGATCTCTGTCAGCAGCAGGTTTTGCGAGGCCGCCGGAATGGGCGGCCTTTGTCGTTTTTCAGCGCACGTCCTGTAGGGTTTGTGAAATCGTTTGGATTCTGGTGAGGTGAGGATGATCAAGGTCGGGGTGGTCGGTGGCACCGGATATACTGGGGTCGAGTTGCTCAGGTTGCTTTGCGGACACTCGCAGGTTGAGTTGGTGGCGATCACTTCCCGCGGTGACGCGGGGACTGCGGTGGCTGACATGTTCCCGAGCTTGCGTGGTCGTGTTGACTTGAACTTCGTCGCCCCGGATCAGGCTGCGCTGGAGAACTGTGACGTGGTGTTTTTCGCTACCCCGAACGGGATTGCGATGCACCAGGTTGCGGCGTTGCTGGATGCCGGAGTGCGCGTGATCGATCTTGCAGCCGACTTCCGTATTCGCGATGTTGCGCTGTGGGAGAAGTGGTACGGCATGGAGCATGCCGCACCGGAGCTGCTCTCTGAAGCGGTCTACGGTTTGCCCGAAGTGAACCGCGAAGCCATTTCGGGTGCGCGTCTGGTGGCAAACCCCGGTTGCTATCCGACGGCCGTGCAGTTGGGTTTTCTACCGTTGGTTGAGGCGGGAGTGATTGATCCCGGCTCATTGGTGGCCGATGCGAAATCCGGTGCATCCGGAGCGGGACGCACGGCCCAGCTGCGGACCTTGCTTGCTGAAGCATCGGATAGTTTCCAAGCCTACGGCGCTTCCGGACATCGCCATTTGCCTGAAATCAAGCAGGAACTGTCGCGGGCTGCGGGTGGCCAGGTGGGGCTGACTTTCGTGCCCCATCTGTTGCCGATGGTGCGGGGAATTCATGCCACGTTGTATGGTCGAATCAAGAGCGAGGCGGATTTCCAGGCACTGTTCGAAAAGCGTTATCACGACGAACCGTTTGTTGACGTGATGCCCGCCGGCAGGCACCCTGAAACCCGGTCGGTGCGCGCAAGCAATATCTGTCGGATCTCTATTCATCGGCCCGAGGATGGTGACGTGATCATTGTCCTCTCGGTGATCGACAATCTGGTCAAGGGGGCAGCTGGTCAAGCCATACAGAATATGAACATCATGTTCGGGTGCAATGAACGGGAAGGGCTCGATATCATTCCCGTTAGCCCGTAACCAGAGTAAGCTATCGGCCAATGGTCATGGAACTCGTTTCCGGCTATGCCGTCCAATCAGATGGAAGAGTGGCCTTCCTGACGGCCAGCCCCAGCTTCAAGGAGAGAAGATGAATACTACTGTTGAAATGCCCGAACTGCTTGTTTTTACGGACAGTGCCGCGAACAAGGTGCGCGATCTGATCGAGGAGGAAGGAAACTCCGAGCTGAAGCTGCGAGTCTTTGTGTCCGGTGGAGGATGTTCCGGTTTCCAGTACGGCTTTACCTTTGATGAAGAGGTGGCCGAAGACGATACCGCGCTGGAAAAAAATGGCGTGACGTTGTTGATTGATTCGATGAGCTATCAATATTTGCTTGGCGCAGAAATTGACTATACCGAAGGCCTGGAAGGCGCGCAGTTTGTCATCCGAAATCCTAACGCGGCCAGCACTTGCGGTTGTGGTTCATCGTTTACCGTATAGGCGGAAACGGATCCTCGAAGCAGTGCGGTAAAACAAAAAAGGGGCTGAGGCCCCTTTTTTG
>DATGNI010000134.1:0-12597 GCA_035306825.1 Azoarcus sp.
CTTCTCGCTTTCATGCTCTCCGCACGATTCCAGCGCAGCGCGCCGATCTTGTTCGCCATCCTGATCGCCACCCTCGCCAACCATGCGCTTGCCGGCGCACTCGGTTCCTGGCTCACCCACGCGGTTCCTCCCGACACCTTACGCTGGACGCTCGGGCTGGGGTTCTTCGCAATGGCGGCATGGGTGCTTCTTCCCGACAAGTTTGATGACGAAGAGCTTCAGCTGCGTAACGGACTGGGGGTATTCAGCACTACGCTGATAGCCTTTTTCCTTGCCGAAATGGGCGACAAGACTCAGGTCGCAACCGTCGCGCTGGCCGCGCAGTACGATGCGTTCATCATGGTTGTGGTCGGCACCACACTCGGCATGATGGTCGCCAACGTACCGGCGGTGGTCATCGGAAAAAGGTTCGCCGGACATCTGCCGGTGCAGCTCATACACGCCATCGCGGCGGTCTTGTTTGCGCTGCTCGGCATTGCCGCACTCGCCAGCCTGAGAGCATGAAGCCAGGCTTTTATTACAACATTCTTGATCTGTGCCGTTGTCGCGACAGCGTTTGCGAGTTATATTGATTGCACTTCGTTAGGGGTGCTCGCCAAGCTATGGCGGGCTGAGAAAACACCCTTGGAACCTGAACCGGTTAGCACCGGCGTAGGAAAACGTGCAATGCCTCGCATGACCTCTCCTTTATCTCAGCATCATTCCGCGTTCGATCTGCGCACCGCAGACGCTCAAGTAGACGCGACCATTCCCAATGTGGTTTCCATCGCTGGCGTCGACCCATCCGGCGGCGCGGGCGTGCTGGCCGACCTGAAAGCCTTCTCCGCCTTGGGCGCGTACGGCTGCGGCGTCATTGCAGCACTGACTGCACAGAACACGTGCGCCGTAACCGGCGTCCACACCCCGCCAATCGAATTCCTGCAACAACAGATTGACACCCTGTTTGAAGATGTACGCATCGATGCCGTCAAGCTGGGCATGCTCGGCACCGCCGACATCGTCCGTCTCGTAGTCGAACGCCTGACGCATTTCGATGCCCCGTTTGTGGTCTGCGACCCGGTAATGGTCGCCAAGAGCGGAGATCACCTGCTTGCCCGTGAAGCCGTGGCAATGGTGCGTGAAGCGCTGCTGCCGCACAGTTTCATGATTACCCCGAATCTGCCTGAAGCCGGCGTGCTGCTTGAATGCCGCGAGCCCACCACAGCGCAAGAAATGTACCGCGCAGCCGAGCGTTTGCGCGACATGATGCCGCTCAACAGCGAACACTGGGTGCTGCTCAAAGGCGGCCACCTCCCCGGCAAAAGTCTCGTTGATCTGTTGTTCGATGGCGATCGCATGATCGAATTACCGGCACAACGGATCGAAACGAAGAACACCCACGGAACGGGCTGCACATTGTCCTCCGCAATCGTGGCGCTGCTGCCGCAATTCCGGGACGACGCCCTCTGCGTGGAAAATGCGGTACGCACTGCGCGCGACTATCTGTTGCGCGCAATCACTGAATCCGGCCGTCTCCGTGTCGGACAAGGCCACGGCCCTGTGCATCATTTCCACGCGCTGTGGGCAGATAAAACTCCCTGATCCAGGGAACCTCCAAGCAGGAACCATCATGAATGCCAACGAAAAATTCACCGCCGTCAAGGCGCGTGTGGATGCGGCCGCGATCGCGCCGCTGCCCAATTCACGCAAGATTTACGTCGAGGGCTCGCGTCCGGACATCCGCGTGCCGATGCGCGAAATCACCCAGAGCGACACCTCCGAATCAATGGGATTCGAGCGCAATCCACCGGTTTTCGTGTACGACTGTTCGGGCCCCTACACCGATCCGAACGCCAAAATCGACATCCGCACGGGGTTGCCCGCGCTGCGTCAGGCCTGGATTGACGAGCGCAACGACACCGAGCAACTCGCCGGCCTGTCGTCTGAATTCGGCCGCCAGCGCGCCCTGGACGCGTCCCTCGACGAACTGCGCTTCCCTGACCTGCACCGTCATCCGCGTCGCGCCAAGGCCGGCAGCAATGTCACGCAGATGCACTACGCGCGCAAAGGCATCATCACGCCGGAGATGGAATACATCGCCATCCGCGAAAACCTGAACCGCGAAAAATACATCGAATCCCTTCGCGCCACGGGCCCGAAAGGTCAGAAAATGGCGGACATGATGCTGCGCCAACACCCCGGCCAGAGTTTCGGTGCCAGCCTGCCCGAACACATCACGCCAGAGTTCGTGCGGGACGAGGTGGCGCGAGGGCGCGCCATCATCCCGGCCAACATCAACCATCCGGAATCCGAGCCGATGATCATCGGCCGCAACTTCCTCGTGAAGATCAACGGCAACATCGGCAACTCCGCTGTGACCTCGTCAATTTCCGAGGAAGTCGACAAGATGACGTGGGGCATCCGCTGGGGCTCCGACACGATCATGGACCTCTCCACCGGTAAGAACATTCATGAAACACGTGAATGGATCATCCGCAACAGCCCGGTACCGATCGGCACCGTGCCGATTTATCAGGCGCTGGAGAAAGTCGACGGCAAGGCCGAGGATCTGACCTGGGAGATTTTCAAGGACACGCTGATCGAACAGGCCGAGCAAGGCGTCGACTACTTCACCATCCACGCAGGGGTGCGCCTGCAGTACGTGCCCCTCACCGCCAACCGGCTGACCGGCATCGTCTCGCGCGGCGGCTCGATCATGGCCAAATGGTGTCTCGCCCACCATCAGGAGAGTTTCCTCTACACGCATTTCGAGGACATCTGCGAAATCATGAAAGCCTACGATGTGAGCTTCTCGCTCGGCGATGGCTTGCGCCCCGGCTCGATTTACGATGCCAACGATGAAGCCCAGCTGGGCGAGCTGAAAACCCTCGGCGAACTGACTCAGATCGCCTGGAAGCACGATTGTCAGGTGATGATCGAAGGGCCCGGGCACGTGCCGATGCAACTCATCAAGGAAAACATGGATCTCCAGCTCGACTGGTGTGACGAGGCGCCGTTCTACACCCTTGGGCCACTCACCACCGACATCGCGCCGGGGTACGACCACATCACCTCCGGCATCGGTGCCGCGCAGATCGGCTGGTACGGCACTGCCATGCTGTGCTACGTCACGCCCAAAGAACACCTGGGTCTGCCGAACAAGGACGACGTCAAGGATGGCATCATCACCTACAAGCTCGCCGCGCACGCCGCTGATCTGGCCAAAGGCCATCCGGGCGCGCAGATTCGTGACAACGCATTGTCCAAGGCGCGCTTCGAGTTCCGCTGGGAAGACCAGTTCAACCTCGGCCTTGATCCGGATCGCGCACGCGAATTCCATGACGAAACCTTGCCCAAGGATTCGGCCAAAGTGGCCCACTTCTGCTCCATGTGCGGCCCGCATTTCTGCTCAATGAAAATCACCCAGGACGTGCGCGAATACGCCGCCCAACAGGGTATTGACGAGCAAGCCGCGCTGCAAAAGGGCATGCAGGAGAAGTCGATCGAATTCGTGAAGACAGGCGCCAGGGTCTATCACGAAGTCTGAGACAAGGCTGCCCTCAGCAAACCAAAAAACGGGCCGCGCAATGCGGCCCGTTTTGCATCGACAGTACGCGGCGTACTCAACGCGCCACGCCATCAAACGCCACTATGCACTTGTGAGATTCTGCGCCACGTCGGACGTGACGTTCACGCTCAAAAACCGCCCAAATCGGTGCGCAAATCGTGACAGGGCACAAGAAAATCCGCCCGATTGCGGCGTTCGACGAGCACCCACGCTCCATTCTGCTTCACATGAGAAGCGGATTCAGACCGGCTCGAAAGGCCAGAAAAACGGGATCAGCAGCGAAGCCAGCGCCCATACGGCCAGGTTCATCGGCACGCCGAGGCGGGCGAAATCGGTGAAACGGTAATTGCCCGCGTTATAGACCAAGGTGTTGGTCTGATAGCCGATGGGGGTGGCGAAACTCGCACTCGCAGCAAACATCACGCCCACCACAAAGGGCCGCGGATCCACGCCCAGATGCTGCGCCACACCGATCACCACCGGCGTCAACAACACCGCGACAGCATTGTTGCTGATGAGCTCGGTCATGATCGACGCCAACAAGATGACCAGCGTCAACATCATCCACGGAGACAGGTCGCCCCCCACCGCCACCAGCATCCCGGCAAGCTGGTTGTCCAACCCGGATCGACTCATCGCCACCGCGATCGCCAGCATGCCGTAAATCAGCATGATGATCGGCCACTCGATCGCCTTGTAGGCCTCCTCTGAACGGATGCAGCCCGTCATCACCACCACCGTGGCGCCGATCATGGCCAGACCTTCGATCGGCATGACATCGAAAGCCGCCAACACCATCACGCCCACGATGGTCGCCAACGCGATCGGCGCGCGCGCATGACGGCTTACCATCTGTCGTCCATCGGTAATCGCGATTACATCGCCCACCTCGCAGAAACGTTGAATCTGCGCCGGTGTGCCTTCGACCAACAGTACATCGCCGAACTGAAACTGAAAGTCGTCGCTGATATCTTCAATTGACGCGTTCTGGCGATGCACCGCAATCAGATGAATGCCGTAGCGCGCAGTCAGATCAAGATCCCGCATGGGACGCTGCACAAAACGTGAAGAGGGACCAACGATGGTCTCGACAATGACCACATCATTGCGACGCAGGACCTCCAGATCCTGCGCCTCTCCAGCAGGCTTCAGACCGACCAGATCATTGCTGCCGCGCAAAGCCATCACGGCTTTGCTGCGACTATGCACAATCAGTCGATCCCCCACCCTGAGCACGGTTTCCGCTTCGGGTGATGCAAACTCCTCGTCATCGCGAAACAGGTGCAGCACCTTCATCGAACCATTCGCCAGCTTCGCCTCGCGCAGGCTGCGTCCAGCCAGCCGCGAACCGGCCGGCACGAACAGCTCGGTCATGAACAGACGGTCACCGCTGCCGGTGAATTGTTGCATCAGCGTTTCGCGTTTGGGCAGCAAACGCGGCGCCAAAAAGAACATCATCGCGCACCCCACCAGCGCAAAGATGACGGCCGGGGCGCTGATTTCAAACATGTGGAACGGTTCCAGACCGTAGCTGCGCGCCACGCCGTCCACAAGAATATTGGTCGAGGTCCCGACCATCGTGATCATGCCGCCCAGAATCGTTGCGTAGGAAAGCGGTATCAGCAGGCGAGACGGCGCAATCTGGTGTCTTGCGGTAATCGCCAACACCGCCGGCACCATCACCATCACGACCGGGGTATTGTTGATGAAGGGCGACACCAATACGCCAACGCCAAGCATGGCCAGCAGCAACCGACGCTCACTGTTGCCGGCCATTTCAGCCAGCCATTCACCGAGGCGATCCACGCACCCCGTACGCGCCAAAGCTCCGCTGATCACGAACAAACAGGCAATGGTTACCGGCGCGCTGTTGCCCAACACGCCCAGAACGTCCTGCGGATCAAGCGGGCCAAGCACCAGCAACACGGCAACCGCGCCCATCACTGCGACATCCGGCTTGAGCCATTCACGTACAAACGTGATGAACAAGGCAAGCAGAATGAAAGCGACAACAGGAGCGTGAGCAGATTCTGGAATCATGAACGAAGGCGCCCACCAAGGGGAAGGGTCCGGGTGAGGAAGGTACCTTGCCGCCTTCAGAATTCAAAAGAATCAAAACTTAAATCTTTATTCCAAAAAAGGCTGATTGCGTGCCCTCGCTTTCGCCTCCGTCCTCTGCAATGAGAGAATGCGCCCTGCGCGCTCACCCCCCTTTCGTGCGTGAGAAAATCGGCGCACTCTCCCACAATCGGTCTTTGTTCTTGGCCGTCAGCGCTTTCGACGGAGGCGGGAAGAGTTCTTCGGCGCAAACGGCAAATTTCTCCAATCTGACGCGGCCGTCATGGCTGACTGACCGCCGCGCGCAATCGAAAAAACATGATCATTTATTTGCACGGATTTCGCTCCGCCCCGGCTTCACACAAAGCACAGAGCCTTCAGCGACGAATGAGCGCACTCGGCCTCGGAGAGGCTTTCTGGTGCGAACAGCTTCCTCACGTTCCGAGCCGCGCGATCACCTTGATCGAACGCGCGATTGTCGAAGCTCGCCAGCGCTTCCCGGACACCCCGCCCACTCTCATCGGCAGTTCGCTGGGTGGCTATTACGCGACCTTTCTTGCCGAACGACACACGCTGCGTGCAGTCGTCGTCAATCCGGCGGTGCTCGCTCCGTTGACGCTGGAACCTTGGACCGGAAGACAAACCAATCTCTACACCGGCGAAGTCTTCGATTTCACGCCTGCGCATGTCGCCGAGTTACGCGCCCTGGATGTCCCTCGGATCAGCGACCCGGCCCGGTATTGGTTGCTTGCAGAAAAAGGGGACGAAGTACTCGACTGGCGTCATGCAGAAGCCAAATACCATGGCGCCCGACAAACCATACTGGAAGGCGGCGATCACGGCTTTTCACGTTGGACGGAATATCTCGACGAGATCATCGCCTTCGCCAGACTGACCCCGTAAATCGCCGGCCGCGCCGCAACGGAGCCCGATCACCCACGCAACATATCCGTGCGTCGGGCTCCGCCTGGGGCAACGAAATCACTGACGAGCGTCTTTCGGCTCCTGCTCGCCCAGACGCTCAGACGTCGTCACCTCTTCGCTGACAAAAGGCTCCCGCTCCGCTGCTGGAGACGCCTGCTGCGGAGACGGTTCAAAGGTGCGTACCGCCTCATCGAACTTCTCGATCTCATCGCTCACCTCAACGTGCGCCGTCCCGTCATGGCTGGCATGGGGCGCTTTTTCGGCGGCGGCACCTTCTTTTGTTAAAGCCTGTTCATCGTCTCCGAACGGTTCGGCGGACGCGGCTTGAGATTCGACAGCCGCCTCTTCCGCGACGGCCGTATTTGCCGTCATGCCGGCAGCAATCACCTGCACGCCACGGCCATCCGTAAGCTTCATTGCAACGCGCTCGCGGAAACGCTCCTTGCTCGCGTCGTCCGCCAGCTTCTCGTAGCCGCCCGAGAGGTGCTCAAAAAACTCCTTGTACGAACCCGCCATGGAGACAAAAAGGCTCGCAGTCTGATCGAAATGCGATTTGACCTCTTCGCGATAACGGAGCAATTCAGCCTCTTTCTCGGCAATTTTGCGCTCGCATTCTTTGACATGCTTACTCCCGGACTTGCCCCCACGTCCGAGCAAAAATCCAATTACGCCAGCCACCAACGCGACGCCGACAAGCGCCAGCCACACGGTATCCCCAGTCATGCTGCTCCTCATTGTTTTTCAAAGTGCGGGAGCGACCCCGCTCATTCAACCTTGATGTACGCAAACCCTTCGTTTTGCTGCAGTTCGGCAATTCGGACTACACCCGAAGTCACCAGCGCGACATCTTCGTACAGTTTGTCCTGATCCAGCCCAATCTGTCCGCGCGTGATGTCACAGACTTCAAGCTGCACGCCCTGCACCTGCTGCAACGCCTTGAGGCGACTTGCATTGTTTTCGCGTCGCGCGGCCATTTCCTCGTCTTCCTCAAACGGCGTTCCCGTCAGCGGATCGTCGGTTACAAAGCGCAGGCCGTGCGCAACAAAAACGATGCGCACATCGTAGTCAAGCAATTCATTTTGATAATGCATCACCATGTTGTTGATGCTCGTCAGCATCGCGCTGAAGCGTCGTGGATCGGAAAAGTCAGCGTGATAGACGACCTTTGGCTCTTCTTGCGCCCAGGCCGGGCGAAAAGCGCAAAACAGCACCAGCAGAAGGCTCATCATCGTCCAGCGGGCGAGTGTCGTTCTCATGTGTCGCTCCTTCGGTATCCAGCGTTTGGTTTCAGTATACGTACAACAACGCCCCACCGACCTCCGAAGACTTCCATCGGCCCTGCTAAACTAACGCGCTTGATCTTACTCGGCAACAAGATGTTCGTCCTTTACGAAGACAATGGAAATTTCCGCACCGGCACAGTGCTGGTCGACAACGACGCCAGCCTTCAGGTCGAGGCCACGACCGGCAAACGCCTGAAAATCAAGAAGGCTCAGGTGCTGATGCGTTTCCAGGAACCCGCTCCCGGATCGTTGCTGGAACAGGCCAGAGAAGAAGCTGAATCACTGGATACCGATTTCTTGTGGGAAGTGTGCGGGGATGAAGAATTCACCTTCGATAAATTCGCCGCCGAATACCATGGCGATCCCCCGACTACGGTGCAAATGGCAGCCACCTTGTTAAGCCTGCACTCGGCGCCGATTTATTTCCACCGCAAAGGCAAAGGGCGTTTCCGCAAGGCCCCGCCGGAGATTCTCCAGGCCGCGCTCGCCGGACTCGAGAAGAAACGCCAGCAAGCCGAGGCGATCGAGCGCATGCGCGCGGAGCTTGTCTCCGGCCGTTTGCCCGAAGAGCTCGCAGGCATGGTGCCGCAACTGCTGTACCGGCCCGATCGCAACCGCCCCGAAGTGAAAGCGCTGGAAGCCGCCTGCGTCGACAGCGGACAATCCGCGCCGCGCCTGTTGCTGGCCTGCGGCGCGATCGAGTCGAGTCACGAATACCATTACAACCGTTTCCTGTTCGAGCATTTCCCGGACGGTTCCGGTTTTCCCGCGTTTGAGATGCCGTCCTCTACGGACGAGCTCCCTCTTGCGGCGGTGCAGACCTTTTCACTCGATGACGCGACCACCACCGAAATTGATGACGCGTTCTCGGTCACTCCGCGTGAAGGCGGCGGTTGGCGCGTTGGCATTCACATCGCCGCACCCGGGCTCAGCTTTGCGCGCGGCTCGACGCTCGACGCGATTGCCCGCGATCGCCTCTCGACGGTGTATATGCCGGGCAACAAGCTCACCATGCTGCCCGACGAAATCGTCCAACACTGCACCTTGCTCGCCGGACGCGAGTGTCCTGCGGTATCGCTCTACCTTGACCTCAGCCCGGCCCTTGCGGTGCTCGGCTCCGAATCTCGCATCGAGCGCATCCCGGTAACCGCCAATCTGCGTCATCACGAAGTCGAACCGCTGTTCAATGACGATTTCCTGCATTCTCAGGATGAACGCCCGGAATTCCCCTGGCAACGTGAGCTGGTGCTGTTGTGGGAGCTTGCAACGGTGCTTGAGGCCGGTCGCGGCAAGACCGCCGCCGCGCCGGAACAGACCGACTACAGTTTCTACGTGGACTGGAATATCGAAACCGCCGACGGCCCCGGTCACGTCACGATCAGTAGTCGCAGACGCGGCGCGCCGGTCGACAAACTGGTGTCCGAGCTGATGATTCATGCCAATGCGACCTGGGGCAAACAACTCGACGAGGCCGGCATTCCCGGTCTGTATCGCGTGCAGTTCGGTGGCAAGGTTCGCATGAGCACCAACGCTGAACCACATGAAGCGTTAGGGGTCGATTGTTATGCGTGGTCAAGCTCGCCGCTGCGCCGCTATGTAGATCTGGTCAACCAATGGCAAATCATCGCTGCCGTGCAAGGGACCGAACCGCCTTTTGCACCACGTTCCTCCGACCTGATGGCTGCGCTGCGCGACTTCGAACTCACCTACGCCGCCTACGGCGAGTTCCAGCGCATGATGGAACGCTATTGGTGCATGCGTTGGTTACGCCAGAACGAATGCAAGGAGGTCACTGCGCTCGTGTTGCGTGAAAATGTCGTGCGCATTGACGGCATGCCGCTCGTCATCAGGGTTCCGTCGATGCCGTTGCAGATGCCCGGTGCCCAGGTACGTCTGGCGATCGATGATAGCGACCTGATCGATCTCGACGTCTCCGCGCGCTATCTCACGACGCTTTCCGAACCTTCTGAACGGTGCGCAACCAGCCTGCCATGAACAGCTCGTCGGCCGCCATTCGAAACGCAACCATGGTGAGCAAACGTGCAAGTCGATTGCCGTTCATGCTGGCCTGCGGCGTATCGGTGGCCCTTCATGCGATGATTTTGTCGATCACCTTTTCCGGAGACACGCCGTCTCTGGAAAAGGATCGCGGCCTCGAAGTCGTTCTCGTCAACGCTCGTCACGATCGCGCTCCGGAGCAGGCCGACGTGCTCGCTCAAGCCAATCTTGACGGTGGCGGAACCACCGACGACGAGGACGCTCGTCCGTCGTCCCCGCTCCCGCCGCGGGAACAGCGTGCCGACGGTGCTGCCGTGGTCGACACACAACGGGCCGAACAGCCTCTTCCACAGGACGAACCCAAGGCGCAGGAAAAACCCACTCCACAACCGGCGGCGAAAGAAGAACAAGCAAAAATCGTCACGCCCGAGCCCAAAGCGCCGCCCAAACCGCAACCTTCTGCCACGCCGCCCAAGCCTGCCAAGCCGGCGGTTTCCGGGCACGACCTGATGGACTCGCTCGCCGCGATCGCCAAGCTTGAGGCGCAAATCGATCGTCGTCTCGACGAATACGCCAAACGCCCGCGCAAAACGCAGATCGGCGCGCGCGCCAAAGAGCACCGCTTCGCGCTCTACGCCGAAAACTGGCGCCGCAAGGTCGAACGTGTCGGCACCCTTAACTATCCACACGTCGCACGCGGACGCATTTACGGCAATCTTGTCCTGACCATCGCGATTCGCGCCGACGGCTCGCTCGAACGCGTGCACATCGATCGTTCGTCGGGCCAAAAGGTGCTGGACGACGCTGCCATACAGATTGTCCGGATGGCTTCACCCTATGCCGCCTTCCCGCCAGACATCCGCGCCGACACCGACATCATCGAAATCACCCGGACGTGGAATTTCACTCGCTCCGAAGAGCTCACGACCCGTTAAACAGGTGTGTGCCTTTCGATGATGACTACACACGACAATGAGAACACCTTCGCAATGGACCGTTACGCCGTGATCGGCAACCCGATCGCTCACAGCAGATCCCCGCAAATTCACGCCGCCTTCGCCGCGCAAACCAATCAACCCCTGCGCTACGAAACCTTGCTCGCGCCACTCGACGCATTCGTCACCACCGTGACAGCATTCCGCCGCGCGGGCGGACGGGGCCTGAACGTCACCGTCCCGTTCAAGCTCGAAGCCCATGACCTGGCCGATCGTCTGTCGCCACGCGCCGAAGCCGCCGGGGCGGTCAACACCCTTTCCTTCGGTAGCGATCACAGCATCCTGGGCGACAACACCGACGGCGCAGGATTGGTGCGCGACATCGTGCACAATCTCGCCTGTCCGTTGAGCGGGAAACGCGTCCTGCTGCTCGGTGCCGGCGGCGCAGCGCGCGGCGTGCTACAGCCTCTGCTCCACGAAGCTCCCGCCGCGCTGACGATCGCCAACCGCACAATTGCACGCGCTGAATCGCTGCGTGCGCGTTTCCAGGGTGTGGCAGGCTCGACGGCGCTCGACGCCTGTGGTTTTGACGCGCTGGCCGGGCGCAGTTTCGACATCGTCATCAATGCCACTGCCGCCAGCCTGTCCGGCGAAGCGCCGCCACTGCCTGCCGCGTTGCATGCCAAAGGCGCCCTCGCCTACGACATGATGTACGGGAGTGGCGACACGCCCTACATGGCTGCTGCACGCGCCGACGGCGCGGCACAGGTGGCCGATGGGCTCGGCATGCTGATCGAGCAGGCGGCCGAAAGCTTTCGGCTGTGGCGCAACGTTCGCCCCGACACCACCCCCGTCCTGACGCAGCTCCGTGCCGCGATTGATGCTTCATGAAACACTGGGGGCGCACCGTGACAAAAGTCCTGGGCATTGTCGTCCTGGCCTTTGTCCTGATTCAGCTATGGTTTTTCGCACATGTGTGGTGGTGGAAAACCCATGACCCGGAGATGACCAGCTTCATGCGCATTCGGCTGGCTGAATTGCGCACCGAAAACCCGCGCGCGCAGCTTATTCATCGTTGGGCCGATTACGATGCGATCGCTCCGTCATTGAAACGCGCCGTCGTCGCAGCAGAAGACGATCATTTCATGTCCCACCATGGTTTCGACTGGGGCGGCATCCAGCGCGCCATTGAACGCAACCGCGCGCGCGGCACCACCCGTGCCGGGGGGTCGACCATCAGCCAGCAACTCGCCAAAAACCTGTTTCTATCCCCTTCACGAAGTTATCTGCGCAAGGGCCAGGAAGCCCTGATCACGGTGATGATCGAGGCCACCTGGAGCAAACGTCGCATTCTCGAGGTCTATCTCAATGTGGTTGAATGGAGAGACGGCATTTTCGGTGCCGAAGCGGCTGCATGGCGTCATTACGGCATCAACGCCGCTCACCTCACGCCCACCCAGTCAGCCCGGCTGGCTGTGATGCTGCCCAATCCACGCGTTTACGGTGCGAATTTCACGCCGCGCCTTGCGCGCCACGCGAATGCGGTGCGGCAACGCATGGGCTATTCCCGCATTCCGTGAAGCAATGACAAACAAGCGCCCTGGCTGACCTCGTAGAGGCTCTACGCAAGGCGCGTCTCGCCGCTGCGCTTCGAACTCACTCCATCGTGACACCGGGCACGGAAAACCCTTCCTGCTTGCTGGCTCCAGACCCCAACGGTCACCGTTGCGGAATTGAATCAACCTCGCGTTGGACTGTCGTTACGGCGCACAAAACCGTAGAATCGCGCCTGCAGCCATTCCCGCTTCTTCTCTCCTCATCGAGGCACCATGTCCACAGAAGAGCAGCACAA
>DATGNI010000135.1:0-4345 GCA_035306825.1 Azoarcus sp.
CGTTCGCGAGCGGGAACGCGACGTCGATGGTTGGTGAGGTGTGGTCCTGATATTCGACTTCGGCTTCGGCCAGTGCCGAGCCACAATCGAAACACCAGTTCACCGGCTTCAGCCCCTTGAACAGAAAACCACGGCGCAGGATTTCGCCCAAGGCGCGAACTTCAGCGGCTTCGTTGGAAAACTGCATGGTGCGATAGGGCTGCTCCCACTCACCCAGCACGCCGAGGCGAATGAAGTCCTTTTTCTGGCGCTGAATCTGTTCCTCGGCATATTCGCGGCACAGTTTGCGCGCTTGCGCCGCAGGCAGATGTTTGCCGTGCTGCTTTTCAATCTGGTGTTCGATCGGCAGGCCGTGGCAGTCCCATCCCGGCACATAAGGTGCGTCAAAGCCCGCGAGCGTTTTCGAACGCACGATGATGTCTTTGAGGATTTTGTTGACCGCGTGGCCGATGTGGATGTCTCCGTTGGCATACGGCGGGCCGTCGTGCAGCACGAAGCGCGGTCGCCCTTTCGCTTTCTCGCGGATGCGCTGATACAGCCCGCGTTGTTGCCAGTCGGCAATCCAGCCCGGTTCGCGTTTGGCGAGGTTGCCACGCATCGGGAAAGGTGTGTCCGGGAAGTTGAGCGTCTTGCGGTATTCGGCCATTTGGGTGTCGAAAAAGTCAGTTTTTGATTGGATGTGCCGCGAACCAGGCGCGGGCAGCGTCTTCATCGCGCTGGATTTGGGCTTTCAGCGCGTCGAGCGAATCGTAGCGTGCTTCATCGCGTAGCTTGTCGAGGAAGTGCACGCGCAAGTGCGTACCGTAACAGTCGCCGTGCCAGTCAAGCAGATGCACCTCAAGGTTGGGCCGTGCATTGCCACTCACGGTCGGGCGCGAGCCAAGATTTGCCACCGCCGGCAGCCAGGTGTCTGCCAGGCCTTCGACCGCCACGGCGAACACGCCGGACAAGGCCGGCTTGTGATGACGCAGCGCGATGTTCGCGGTGGGGTAGCCAAGCTGACGGCCGAGACGGCGTCCGGAAACGACGCGACCGGCAATGCTGTAGGGCCGGCCCAGCAAGTGGGTGATGCGTTCAAATTCACCTTGTGCGAGCGCTTTGCGCACCGCTGAGCTGGAAACGCGCGTGCCGTTCTGCATCAGCGTAGGCATGGTTTCAACGCTGAAACCGAAACGTTGCCCCGCCTCCTTCAGCTGCGCAAAATCTCCCTGACGCCCCCGGCCAAAGCGGAAGTCATCGCCGATGATGAGATGGCGTACGTTCAGCCCGCGCACCAAAACGTCTTCAATAAAGCGCTCCGCACTCAATGCGGCAAATTGGGCATCGAAACGGCATACGAACACGCAGTCGACACCATGGCCCGCAAGCTGCAACAGCTTGTCGCGCATTGAGGCGAGTCGTGCCGGCGCGTGCTCGGGCGCGAAGACTTCGCGCGGATGCGGCTCGAAGGTCATGACCGTCGCAGCGGCACCAAGCGCCTTGGCCTTGGCAACGAGCATTTCCAGCAGCGCCTGGTGACCACAGTGCACCCCATCGAAGTTGCCGATGGTCAGCACTGAGGGACGCATGGTGCGTTCCGGAATTCTCCGAAGAACCTGCATAAGTTGCGGGTAAAAAACAGGAATTATACGGCAATGAGCCCGTATTGAGCGGTCCGCTCGGCCGGTTTCGGACGCGGATCAAAACAGTGCGCCCAATGTCGTGGGTTGAATCCCGTTTCCGGGCGCGCTTTTGCCGGAGGCCGCCGTGATTGGGCCGCCAATAATCCGACAAAGGCCGGCCTGAATTTTGTGAGCCCGGGACGAGAGTGGGGACGACGGCGCCAGTTGGCTACGGCGCGATCGTGTTTTTTTATTCGGCCTGGGCGATGGTTGTGGTCGGAGTGCCGGGGGTGGTGGAGGCGATATATTGTCGGATCCCGGCGAACACAGCCTTGGCGATCTTGTCTTGATAACCCTGATCGTTGAGGCGACGTTCTTCATCCGGATTGCTGATGAAGGCGGTCTCAACGAGGATGGAGGGAATGTCTGGCGAGCGCAAAACCGCGAAGGCGGCCTGCTCAACGCGTGGTTTGTGCAAGCGATTGATGTTGCCGATTTTGCCCAGCACGGCGGAGCCGAGTTTGAGGCTGTCGTTGATGGTTGCGGTCTGCGAGAGGTCGAGCAGGGTGCGCGCCAGGTGGCCTTCTTGGCGGGTGATGTTTACGCCGCCGACCAGGTCGGATTCGTTTTCCTTCTGGGCGAGCCATTTTGCTGCGGTACTCGTAGCGCCTTTTTCAGACAGCACATATACCGAACTGCCGTTGGCTTCGGGACGCACGAACGCATCGGCGTGAATCGAGACGAACAGATCCGCCTGCGCTCGCCGGGCGATGCTTACACGGTTGTACAGCGGTACAAAATAGTCGCCATTACGCGTAAGCACTGCGCGCATGTCGGGCTCGGCGTCAATGAGTTTTTTGAGCCGCATGGCGATCGACAGCACGATGTTCTTTTCGTAGGAACCGCGTCGGCCGATGGCACCGGGGTCTTCGCCACCGTGGCCAGGGTCCAGCACGATGGTGTGAACGCGCGGCTGGGTGGCGACTTGTCGTGATCCGCCACCAGTAGTGGTGCCACCGGAGGTGGAACGGTCGTTGATCAGGGCGAGCAACGGGTCAGCCGGTACGCTGGGATAAAGGTCGATCACGAGCCGGTGGCCGTAGCTTGCGATCGGTTTGAGCGTGAAAACCTGCGGTTTGATGGATTCCTTCAGGTCGATGACGACCCGCACCACGCCCGGACGGTTGATGGCGGTGCGGATGCCACGGATCAGCGGATCGGCTGCGAGCACTTTGTCGGACAGTGATCGTACGACGGTGTCGTGGGCAACGCCTTCAAGATCGATGACGAGACGGTCCGGGTCGCTCAACATCATGTGCTTGAAGTTCAGCGTATGGGGCGCTTCAAGCGTGATGCGGGTGTATTCGGTGCCGGGCCAGATGCGTACCGCAGCCAGGGTGGTCGACGCAGCAATGCCGACCGGGCTGATGAGCAAGGCGAGGCTGGCGCCCGCGAACTGCAGAAGGTCGCGACGGGTAAAGCCGGCCGGGGTGTTTACCGAAGCGAAGGGGGCTGCAGGTTTTGCATCATTGTTTGAACGCATTTTTTACCGGCTTCCGTGTATGCGGCGACCTTGAGGTTTCGGCCCGGGGTACTGAGTGTGAGACGGATCACGATGTCCGCATCGGGGAGGTACGGCTCTGCCTTGTCGGGCCATTCGATGAGGCAGACCCCCTGCCCGGAAAAATACTCGTCCAAGCCTGCTTCGAGAAATTCTTCCGGTACGTTGAACCGATAAAAATCAAAGTGATATAAGTTTAATCTAGAAACTGAATAAGGTTCAAGCAACGTGTAGGTCGGACTTTTCACCTTGCCGGTGTGACCGAGCGCGCGCAGACAGCCGCGCACGAGCGTTGTCTTGCCGGCACCGAGGTTCCCTTCAAGCTGGACCACCAGGCCGGTAACGAGCCCCGCAGCAAGGGCTGCGCCGGCCGCGTCGGTCTCAATTTCGTCTGCGAGATGGGCGGAAAAACCGCTACCATCCGTGGGGTGGATATCGCAAATCATCATGAAACCTCCGGGGGCCGGTCCGATGAGGAACTGGCACAACTGGTCGTGCGCATCCGCGCGTGGGGCGCGGAGCTGGGATTCAACGCGGTCGCGGTGACGGGCGTGGATCTGTCCGACGCCGAGCCGGGGCTGACCGCATGGCTGGCCGCGGGTTTTCACGGCGAGATGGATTATATGGCGCGTCACGGCATGAAGCGCGCCCGTCCGGCAGAGCTGGTGCCCGACACGGTGCGTGTGATCAGCGTGCGCATGGATTACTGGCCGGATGCTGCCGAGGCGGAAACCAACCTCGACGATCCGCAGCGCGCCTACGTTTCACGCTATTCGCTCGGACGGGATTATCACAAGGTTCTGCGTAATCGGCTACAAAAGCTCGCCGACCGGATTGCCGCTGAAACGCCGCATGGCTATCGAGTATTCGTCGATTCCGCGCCGGTGCTGGAAGTTGAGCTCGCAGTCCGCGCGGGGCTGGGGTGGCGCGGCAAGCATACTCTGTTGCTTAACCGTGAGGCTGGCTCCACCTTCTTTTTGGGTGAAATTTTCACCAATCTTCCGTTGCCGACCGACGCACCGCAGCGGGAACATTGCGGCACCTGTACCGCGTGCATCGGCGCCTGTCCGACGGGCGCGATTGTGGCGCCGTACACGGTGGATGCGCGGCGCTGCATTTCGTATCTGACGATCGAGCTGAAGGGGTCGATCCCCGAAGCGTTGCGGCCGTTGGTGGGCAACCG
>DATGNI010000136.1:0-7811 GCA_035306825.1 Azoarcus sp.
GTCAAAGGCTTTTTGCGACCACGCTCCTGTTACGAGATAGTCGGCCGAACCGCCGGCGAGCAGATTCATCGGAACCTGGGAAAACTGTTGCGTTCCGCCGCCCTGCAGGAACAACACTTTGTATTCCCGCGGGAGCGCAAGAAGCGCGCGCAAATCCGCCTCAGCGCGTTCGATGATGGAGGTGAAATGACGCCCGCGATGACTCATTTCCATCACGCCGCAGCCGGCGTCACGCCATTCGAGCATTTCCTCCGCGGCTTGACGCAACACCTCTTCCGGCAGCGCCGCAGGCCCGGCACTGAAATTGTAGACCCGGCTCATGCCGTTACTCCGGCCGCATCATTCCGCCGCCTCATCGTCCTCATCGCTCGCTTCATCAGCTTCGTCTACGCCATCATCCAGCAGCACGACTTCATCCGGATCGGATTCAACCACCTGTTGGATACCCGCCAGATACGTGCCTTTGTCGAGATTGATCAACGTCACGCCTTGTGTCGCACGGCTCATTTCGCGGATATCGGCCACACGGGTACGGATCAGCACACCACCGTTCGAGATCAACATCACTTCATCGGTGGTCTCCACCAGGCAGGCCCCCACGAGCTTGCCATTGCGTTCCGATGCCTGGATCGCAATCATGCCCTTGGTGCCGCGGCCGTGACGGGTGTATTCGCTCACCGGCGTGCGTTTGCCGTAACCGTTTTCGGTTGCGGTGAGCACGGTTTTTTGATCATCGTGGGTGACCAGCATTGCGATCACGCTCTGGTCGTCCTCGATATTCATGCCGCGCACGCCACGCGCTTCGCGTCCCATCGGGCGCACATCCTGTTCGGAAAAGCGCACCGCTTTGGCCGCGTCAGAAAACAGCATCACGTCGCATTCGCCGTCGGTGATGGCGACCCCGATCAGGTGGTCGCCCTCGTCCAGACCCACCGCAATAATGCCGGCCTTGCGCGGATTGGAGAACGCGGTCAGCGCCGTTTTCTTGACCGTACCCTGGGCCGTCGCCATGAAAATGAAATGTTCATCGTCAAACGTCGACACCGGCAGCACGGCGGTGATTTTCTCACCTTCCATCAGCGGGAAGAGATTGACGATCGGGCGCCCGCGCGCGTTACGCGCGCCTTCCGGCACCTCATAGACCTTGAGCCAATACACCCGACCGCGGCTGGAGAAGCACAACATGTAGTCATGCGTATTGGCGACAAACAGACGATCGATGAAGTCATCATCTTTCATTCCCGTCGCCTGCTTGCCACGACCGCCGCGACGCTGAGCGCGATAATCCCCCAGCGGCTGGCGCTTGATGTAACCGCTGTGTGACAGCGTAACCACCATGTCTTCGCGCGCGATCAGGTCTTCAATGCTGATGTCCGCGGTGCTCATGATGATTTCGGAACGGCGCGGATCACCGTAACGATCTTTCACTTCCGCCAGCGCTTCGCTGATGATTGCCGAGATGCGCTCCGGCCGCGCAAGAATGTCGAGCAAATCCGCGATGAGTTCCATGACTTCGCGGTATTCATCGACGATCTTGTCCTGCTCAAGACCGGTCAGGCGCTGCAGGCGCAGCTCCAAAATGGCCTGAGCCTGCGCTTCAGACAGTCGGTAGCCCTCTTCCGACCAGCCGAATTCGGACGCCAGCCCTTCGGGTCGGTAACTCTCCGACTCACCACGGCTGAGCATTTCCGCCACCAGCGGGCTGTGCCAGAGTCGCGCAAGCAGCTCGCGCTTGGCTTCAGCCGGAGCCGGCGCGGCCTTGATCAACGCAATCACTTCATCCACATTCGACAGCGCAACCGCAAGGCCTTCCAGCATGTGGCCGCGCTCACGCGCCTTGCGCAACTCGAAGATGGTGCGGCGGGTGATCACCTCACGTCGGTGCGAGAGGAAACATTCGAGCAGTTCTTTCAGATTCAGCGTGTGCGGCCGACCGTCGACCAGCGCCACCATATTCATGCCGAAGGTGTCCTGGAGCTGGGTTTGCTTGAACAGGTTGTTCAGCACCACCTCCGGAATCTCGCCGCGCTTGAGCTCGATCACGACGCGCATACCGGACTTGTCTGACTCGTCGCGGATTTCGCTGATGCCTTCGATTTTCTTCTCGTTGACCAGCTCGGCGATCCGTTCAAGCAGCGTGCGCTTGTTCACCTGATAAGGCAGCTCATCGACAATGATGGCTTCGCGATTACCCTTTTCGAGCGCTTCAAAGTGCGTGCGCGCGCGCATCACGACACGACCGCGGCCGGTACGATAGCCATCATGTACGCCCGACAGACCGTAAATCAGGCCCGCGGTGGGAAAGTCCGGCGCAGGGATGATTTCAATCAGCTCATCGATGCTCGCTTCTGGCTTGTCGAGCAAATACTGGCACGCATCGACCACTTCAATGAGGTTGTGCGGCGGGATGTTGGTTGCCATGCCCACGGCAATACCCGACGAGCCGTTGATCAGCAGGTTCGGGAGACGTGACGGCAGAATCAAGGGTTCTTGCTCGGAACCGTCGTAGTTCGGCCCGAAGTCGACGGTTTCCTTGTCGATGTCGGCGAGCAATTCGTGGCCAATGCGTGCCATGCGAATTTCGGTGTAACGCATTGCCGCAGCGTTATCCCCGTCAACCGAACCGAAGTTGCCCTGGCCGTCGACCAGCATGTAACGCAGCGAAAAGTTCTGCGCCATCCGCACGATCGTGTCATACACCGCCGAATCACCGTGCGGGTGGTATTTACCGATCACATCGCCGACGATACGCGCCGACTTCTTGTACGGTCTGTTCCAGTCATTGTTGAGTTCGTGCATCGCAAACAGCACGCGACGATGCACTGGCTTCAAGCCATCGCGAGCGTCGGGCAAGGCTCGACCGACGATTACGCTCATTGCATAATCGAGGTATGAGTGACGCATCTCCTCTTCGAGACTGATCGGAAGGGTTTCTTTCGCGAACGAGGTCATCTCGGCTGGGGTCCCGGCACACTGGTGGAAAGCTCGTGATCTTACCACGCGCGGCGCCATCGCCGCTTTCTCACGCTTGTCTTGTTCATCCGGCCCCAATGCGCAACAGTCAGCAAAACGCGACGGACCGAAGGCAAATCAGCGCCCAGCACGGATCTGATGAAACAGGAAAGCAATCCCGCGCTTGAGTGCGGCTCATCGATGCAGCAATTTATTCAGCCCTTCCCTACCATGACAGAACACTCTCGGAGCCTTCTTTGATGCCGGAAAACCTGGATTTGCTCCTCCACGCCCGTTGGGTTCTCCCCATCGACGAAAAAGAATCCGTGCTCGAACATCATGCTGTCGCAATTCATGGCGGGCGCATCGTGGCCGTGCTCCCGCAAGACCAAGCACGTCACCGCTATCACCCCGCACGTGTCGTCGAGCTCCCCGATCACGTGCTCATGCCCGGCCTGATCAACACGCACGCCCATGCCGCGATGACCCTGCTCAAGGGGATCGGCGACGACCTTCCACTCATGCGTTGGCTTGAAGAAGCCATCTGGCCCGTTGAACAACGCCATGTCAGCGAATCATTCGTACGCGACGGAACGCTGCTTGCCGCAGCCGAAATGCTGCGTGGAGGGATCACAACTTGTAACGATATGTATTTTTTCCCCGGTGCAGCAGCCGAAGCTTTCGATCGTTGCGGCATGCGCGCCGTAATCGGGATCGTGGTTGTCGAAGCACCCACTCCCTGGGCAACGGATGCCGACGAATATTTCCGCAAAGGCCTGGCGGAGCGCGCCCAATGGCGTCACGCTCCGTTGCTCGGCTTTTCGATTGCGCCGCACGCGCCATACAGCGTCTCCAATGCCTCACTGGAACGCGCCACCAGTCTCGCCGCCGAATTGGACTGCTCCCTTCACGTCCATATTCACGAAACAAAACATGAAATAGAACAGTCGCTTAAACAATACGGACTGCGCCCTCTCGAACGTTTCGCCCGACTGGGACTACTCGGCCCAAACTTTCTCGGCGTCCACTGTGTACACCTGGAACCGCACGAAATCGAGTTGTTGGCACGCCACAACTGCTCCGTTGCGCATTGCCCCACCTCCAACATGAAACTCGCCAGCGGCATCGCTCCCGTGCGCGCCATGCAGGCTGCCGGCGTCCGTGTCAGCCTCGGCACCGACGGCAGCGCCAGCAACAATCGTCTCGATCTGTTCGGCGAAATGCGTCAAGCCGCACTGCTGGCCAAGGTATCCACGGGCGACGCCACCGTTTTGCCCGCGTATTCCGTATTGCGCATGGCGACCCAGGAGGCGGCCGACTCGATTGGTCTCGGAAATGAAGTAGGTTCAATCGAACCCGGCAAGGCAGCGGACTTGTGTGCGGTCGATTTAAGCACCCTCGATATGCAGCCCTGTTATGATCCGGTCTCTCACTTGGTATATGTGGCCGACCGACAACAGGTTTCACATGTCTGGGTGGGCGGGGAAAGCCGGCTTGAACGCGGCGTCCTGAAGTTGCAAATTGACAACACCGAATTGCTCGCCGCAAATCGTGTATGGCAGACTAGAATCCAGTAGTAGTCATCATTCATCTCTGGCTGGCGACGGAGCTCCTCAGAAGGCGTTTCGGCGTACAGTTTTCTTGCCCTCGAACCTTTCTAACAAGGACGACCAAAGACATGAGCAAACAATTCAAGAAAAATCTACTCGCTCTAGCGGCTTTTGCTTCGCTGGGCGTTGCCGCGGCTCCCGCCTATTCGGCGGAAGATATCGTCTTCAATTACGCCACTGACAATAATGCCGTAGTCCCCTACGCGATCGACGGCCGCAATATCGTCGCTCGCAGCAACACCGATCTGTGCTGGCGCACCGGCTACTGGACGCCTGCTGCGGCCCAGTCCGCCTTCGCCGGCAACAACCTTCCGATGGGCTGCTCTTGCGACGCCGACCTGATGCCGGCTGAAGCCTGCCAGGTCACCACCCAGGCCGCTCCGGCTCCGACCGCTGAGAAGGTCAAGCTGGCCGCCGACGCCCTGTTCGACTTCGACAAAGCCGTCCTGCGTCCGGAAGGCCGTCAGCAGCTTGACGAACTGGCCGCCAAAGCCAATCAGATCAACCTCGAAGTCATCCTTGCAACCGGCCACACCGACCGCATCGGCTCCGACAGCTACAACCAGAGCCTGTCGCAGCGTCGTGCCGCAGCCGTGAAGGACTACCTCGTGTCCCGTGGTCTCGACGCTCAGCGTGTCTACACCGAAGGCAAGGGCGAGAGCCAGCCGGTGACCGGCACCTCGTGCGACAACGTCAGCGCTCGCAGCGCACTGATCGACTGCCTGCAGCCGGACCGTCGTGTCGAAATCGAAGTGATCGGCACCACCAACTAAGGTTGGATATCGCGTAACAACGCGATTCTTGAAAGGCCCTGCTTCGGCAGGGCCTTTTCCTTTTGTGCGCGGCGTGTTCTCATTCATTGACGCCCAGCGTCACCAAGGACCTCGAACCCCCGCAGGACGCAAAGCACTGCATGCCAAATTCAAATGAACCGGCGAAGAGACGCGATAATGTGTCCACGCAGCGCGCATATCGAGGCACCCTTGCGTTCCAGTCTCAAGACCCGCTTTAAGGACTTCCGGCCATGAGTACCAACGTTGACCCCGCCGAACTACAGAAATTCAGCGATCTTGCCCACCGCTGGTGGGATACCAACTCCGAATTCAAGCCCTTGCACGACATCAACCCGCTACGGCTGGACTGGATCGACGCACGCAGCCCCCTTCTCGATCAGCGGGTACTGGATGTTGGCTGCGGCGGTGGCATTCTGTCCGAAGGGATGGCCGCACGCGGCGCTCACGTCACCGGCATCGACCTGTCCGAAAAAGCACTCGGCGTAGCGCGTCTCCATTTATTTGAAAGCGGCTTCGACGTCGATTATCAACATGTTTCAGCCGAAGCGTTCGCCGAAGCTCACGCCGGCGAATTCGACATTGTCACCTGCCTCGAAATGCTCGAACACGTGCCCGACCCGGCCAGCACCGTCGCCGCCTGCGCAAAACTGGTCAAACCCGGCGGCACCGTCCATTTCTCAACCATCAACCGCAACCCGAAATCCTGGCTTTTCGCGGTTGTGGGCGCCGAATACGTACTCAATCTGCTTCCCAAAGGCACCCACGAATACGCCCGATTCATCAAGCCGTCCGAGTTGTCACGCGCCTGTCGCGACGTCGGCCTGGACACCGTCGAGCTGACCGGCATGCATTACAACCCGCTGACCAAAACCTATTCTCTGGGCGGCAACACCGACGTCAATTACCTTCTTCACACCATTCGCAGCAATGATTAGCCCCCCCTCAATCTCCATGGCGACCCCTCAATGAAAATTGATTCCAGGGCCGTTCTCTTCGACCTCGATGGCACACTGGCCGATACCGCACCTGACCTCGCCCTCGCCGCCAACCTTCTGCGCGCCGAGCACGACTTGCCGGAACTCCCCCTCGCCACCCTGCGTCCGCACACCTCGTCCGGTGCGCGAGGGCTATTGCGCGTCGCGTTTGGGCTGAGTCCAACAGACGCTGACTACCCCTCGTACGTCGAACGCTTCCTGGTTCATTACGCCGACAATCTGTGTGTAAACACCCGTCTGTTCGACGGCATGGCCCCCTTGCTCGAAGCGCTTGAGGCTGCGGCCATCCCCTGGGGCATCGTCACCAATAAGCAAGCCCGTTACACCCTGCCGTTGGTGGCCGCGCTGAAGCTTGATCAGCGAGCCTGTTGCATCGTCAGCGGCGACACCACCGCACGCGCCAAACCCGCACCCGACCCCCTGCTCTTCGCCTGCCGCACAGCCGGGCTTGAGCCCGCCCAGACGGTTTACGTGGGCGACGATCTGCGCGACATTGTCGCCGGTCGCGCCGCCGGCATGCCAACCGTCGCGACAGCCTGGGGCTATCTCGGAGAAGAGATTCCAATCGAGGAATGGGGCGCCGATCACATCATCGACCACCCGCGGGAACTTCCTGCGCTCATTGGACTCTGAACATCCGTAACGTGCTAACATGAACGTGCAATGGCTGACTCCCGCGTGATTCAGCAAAAAGATTCACAGGGGCCGACTTGGCTTCGACGTGGGTCGCGAAGCAGTGCAGTGCATACCGAGGACCAGTACACCTCGTAAATCCATCTGGAAATTAATAAACGCCAACGACGAGCGTTTCGCTCTAGCCGCTTAAACCCGGTTAGCGCTGCACCGGCGGGTCTCTGGGCCGGATGGTTTAGCGTAAGCTGAACCATGGCAGTGTCATTTACAGAGAATCGCGAGCACGGTCGGGTTACTTGACTGTGCAGCTAAAGGTAAGGTAACTCGCCCCATTCCGGCCTGCCAGCCGGCCAAGTCTGGGGTTAAAATAAAATAGGTTGGCTAAGTATGTAGATCTGTCTGTAGAGGACTTGCGGACGGGGGTTCAATTCCCCCCGGCTCCACCAACACCAAAGCCCCAACTGTTATCAGTTGGGGCTTTTTCTTGCCCGATTACGATGTAGAGCCCGATGTAGAGCCTCAGGCTCTTGCAATCCGGATAGGTGTTGCCCCCGCCTCACTACCGCTCGGCGTCAAAACAATTGACTGATTGGGGCGCAAAGTCAGCGTCACACCACATCACGCGGCTAGTACCTTCGTTTCGCCGCACCATGAAATCCTCGTTTGGTCCGCACGGCAATTCCATCACGGGCACCTGTCTACGGTACACGGCGTAGAACACAACGTCCCTGCGGCATTCTTCGCATACTGTGGACATCCTGCTGACCGAGCCAGCCGCCCGAAAGCATTCTCCTACCCTGCACAGGAAGCCCTTCTATGTGCATTCG
>DATGNI010000137.1:0-7583 GCA_035306825.1 Azoarcus sp.
CCTCCTGGCCTTCTTCATGGGTAATCCGCAAGCAAGGCACTTTGACGCGGCCGCCGCCTTGGGCGAGTGCCTGGCGATGATCGGGGTCGAGCTGAGCGTCGCGCACTTCGATATTGAGGCCGAGGCGGGCGATTTGTTTACGCACCTTGACTCAAAAGGGACAGGCGCGAAACTGGTAGAGCGCAAGGTTTTCACAAGCGGCATCCACGGCAGCCTGGACTTCCGCGCTGCGCTTGACGGCGCTGGGGGTGGAAAGTTTTTCGGAGAGTAAAACGACCGGCGTCAATATCAGGCGCAGGCCGCGGAAAAAAGCACGAATCAAAACTCGCATCTGGGCAACAGACCTCAAGGGTGGCGGATAAAAACGTCCTCCATAATGCCTGTCTGCGAGCGCGGTTGCCAATCAGCGGGAAGATTGGCACCGGCGGCAACGATGGTGTGCATCGTCCAGCTCGACCATGAGGGGCGCGGCATCTCTCAATCTTCACGACAACGAGAGGCGCCAAAAAACGGATACTGAAACCTCTCGCCACGCCAAGAGAACATTCAACAGGCAGAAAACAGTGCGCCCACACGCAAGCGCTCAAGAGCCTTGCGCGACGCTGCAATCCTCTGACAAGACGGATTATTTCTCGGCAAGCAGCAGCTTGAGATCCTCGGCAATGCCCTCGGCGGGCTCTCCATAACGCACGTACAAACGCAATCGTCCTTCCGGATCAATAATGTAGGTGCCCGCGGAATGATCGACGTTGTAATGCTCGCCTTCGGTATCGCCGCTTTTTGCGTAATAAATTCGGAATTCCTGCGCCACCGCAGCCGTTTCCTCCGCATCGCCGTACAGGCCGAGGAAGCGTTCATCAAACACCGGTACATACTCGGCCAGCAGTTCCTGCGTGTCGCGCTCCGGGTCGACGGTAATAAAGAGCACCTGCACGCGGTCCGCATCAGCACCCAGCTCACGCATGACTTCGCTCATCGTGGCGAGCGAAGTCGGGCAGACATCAGGGCATTGCGTGAAGCCAAAAAAAAGGGTCACGGCCTTGCCCCGGAAATCCTTTAGCGTACGCCGCTGACCATTGTGGTCGGTCAGCTCGAAGGTCTTGCCATAGTCGACGCCCGTGACATCGGTGTTGCGAAATTGGGGGGCCTGTTCTGCACATCCCGCCAGCAAGATAGTCGCGGGCACGAGCAGGAACAAACGACGAAGTGAGAGGAGCATTTCAGAATCGCAGGTAATGATCGATCAATAACGCCGCAAAGAGCATGAACAAATAGGCGATCGAAAAACGGAAAGTCTTGCGCGCCAACGCATCGCTGTAATGCACATACAAACGCCAGGCATAGTGAATGAACATCGCGCCCAGAACCACTGCCGAAAACAGGTAGATCAGCCCGCTCATACGCGTTGCGAACGGCAACAGGGTAACGCCGAACAAGATCAGTGTGTAGAGCAGCACTGACAAACGGGTGAATTCCGAACCATGCGTTACCGGCAACATCGGCAACCCGGCCTTGGCGTAGTCTTCGGTGCGATAAAGCGCGAGCGCCCAGAAGTGCGGCGGCGTCCAGGCAAAGATGATGAGAAACAGAATCAGCGCGTTGGCCGTCACTTCACCGGACACAGCGGCCCAGCCAAGCACCGGCGGCATCGCTCCGGAAGCACCGCCGATGACGATATTTTGCGGCGTACGCGGTTTGAGAATCGCGGTGTAAATCACCGCATAGCCGACAAACGTGGCAAAGGTCAGCCACATCGTCAACGGATTGACGCCATAGAAAAGCGTGAGCAATCCTCCGCCGCCAAGCGCGCTGGCGAAAACGAGTATTTCGTTCGTCTGCAATTCGCCGGTGGAACTCGGTCGTCTTCGGGTGCGCGTCATACGCGCATCGATTTGCGCCTCAATCAGGCAATTCATTGCCGCCGCAGCGCCGGCCACACACGCAATGCCGAAGGTGGCTACCAACACCGTCCAGGCATCCGGCAGCCCTGCCGGCACAGCCAGGAACATGCCGATGACCGCGCAAAATACGATCAACGTATTGACGCGCGGTTTGGTCAGTACATAGAAGGCGCGCAAACGCTGACCAAAAGGCAAACGTTCAGGCGCGAGAACCCTGTGTTGTTGCACGCTCATCGTTGTTCCCTCCTTCCATGCACATGGTAGCGACGCCCGGTCGAACACGATAGTTGATGCAAACCATGATGATCACCAACAATGCCGCGCCACCATTGTGCGCGGCGGCAAGCAACAACGGCAAACTCAACAGCACGTTGGCAATCCCCAAGCCGATCTGCAAGGCCAGCGCAACCAGCAACGCACTTCCAAGGTACCGGGTAGTGTCCGCCCGACGCAAGCGCAAACCCAACACAGCCAGCGCCACTCCGACCACCAGCGCACCGATGCGGTGCGTCCAGTGAATTGCGGTCAAAGCCTCATGTGACAGCAAGTCGCCTTCAGCGGTCATGCCCAATTCGCGCACGATGTGGAAGGCGTTACCGTAATCCGCCGTTGGCCAGAAACTGCCGTGACACGTTGGAAAATCGGTGCACGCAAGCGCAGCATAGTTGGTACTCACCCAACCACCCAGCACGATCTGTATCGCCAACAATGCCAATGAAATCTGCGCCAGCCACGCCATCCCCGGCGCCACGGTCAGACGTCTGCCCTGCGCGCGCTCATGCAGCCACACCAGCATCGCGAGCGTGGTCATGCCGCCAATCAGATGAGCGGTCACGATTGCCGGTTTAAGCAGCAACGTGACCGTCCACATGCCGAGCAATCCTTGAAACACCACCACCCCGACCAACGTCGTTGCCAGCCACGGGTTGGTGTGCGCCGTCTCTCGTCGACGCCAGGCAAGAAATGCAATCAGAATAATGCCGAAACCCACCGCGGAAGCGAGATAACGATGGATCATCTCCTTCCACGCCTTGGGCATACTGACCGGGCCGTGCGGGTTCGCCTGATTCGCTTCGTTGATGCGATCGGCCGCATGCGCTGGACTCAATTGGCCATAACAACCGGGCCAGTCCGGACAACCCAGGCCAGCATCGGCCAGTCGCACATATGCGCCGAACACTACAACCACCAAGGTCAGCACCAACGTACACAACAGGATGCGACGATACAGGGTCATCTGGACGAGCCTCACCCGAGTTGCGAATATTTCAAAAGTCGGCGCAGATCCTGGATGACCTGCTTGATGTCTGGTTGCGCCGGAAAACGCATCATCGCGTTCCCCAGCGGATCTACAAGATAGATGTGCGACTCAGCCGCAGGCATCGCCGCGAGCCATTCCGGCACCGCCCGAACGACCCGCAGGCCGCGTTGCTCGTCGAGCGCTTCGGCGGACGGGGGGACATCGTTGGTGACGAACCAGAAGCGCTCCATGCGGCGCATTTCCTTATCCTGCGCGAGCCAGGCTTGGCGCATTGCATACAACGCCCGGTCGCACTTTTCGTCGCACGCGCCGTCACCGGCGTAGATCAGTGCCCAACGCCCCTTCAATGCCGCCAGGTCCACCGCAGGCTGCCCGGCCAATCCTTCCGCCCGCCCTTCAGGCAGCGGCGTGGGGCCGACCAATTCGCCGTAATTGACCGTCTCGTCCGGCTCCCAGAAATAGTAGGTGGTATAGGACGCAAGCACTGGCAACGTACAGACCAGAAACAGGATGATCAGCGTCCACCTGGATTTATGCTGCATTCTTTCTGATGCTCCTGAAAACGTAATAGGTGCTCAACGCCGTCGCCAGCGCGGCCAGTGAATACCATTGCAACGCATAACCTCGGTGCATATCCTCGCCGAGGTCGGGCGTGGGCCAATCGCGTATCAGCCCATCCGGGCTTGCCGACGTCTGTCGCGCAATCCAGGAACTTACGGCCAGACCCGACCAATCGCGATAGGCAGCCAGATCCACGTATTGCCAACGCAAGCCTTCACGGGGCTCGTTCGTGAGCGAAAATGGTTTATCTTCCGGAAATTCGACGCGACCTTCGATATGTACCGTTCCAGCAGGGGTCGTGAGTTGCGGCAAAGCCTCGCGGCTCGAGCCGGCGGCCACCCAGCCGCGGTTGATCAACACCGCCGAACCATCGGTCAGTTTCAACGGCATCAACACATGATAGCCGGGACGATGTGCGTGGCTGCGATTGTCGAGATACAGCACGGCTTCGGGCAGCCATTCGCCCGACAGGGCCACGTGCGACCACTCGGGCGGCGCTTCGCCGCGTGCCGTTTGGCGTTGCGCCGGGTCACCTGTCGCGTAGCGCTCCAAGCGTTCCCCGATCGCCTGTTTTTCCGTCGCTCGGCGCAATTGCCAATTGCCCAGCTGTACGGTGGCTACGATCACGGCGAGCCCGACAAGCAACGGAACGGGATGCAAGCGCGAAAAATTCATCGCAAGAGACGCTTAAAAGATTTTTCGGGTGGGCTGAAACGCAACGCAGCCATCACCCCGCTGAGGCCATGCAGATGAATCAACGGAAGCGTCCGCCTCGATCAGCATCGTGATGTGCCTGCTCAACAATTTGTTCAGCGTTTCCCGCACAATCGATCCACGCTCCACATATGGAGCCGTTCGCGCGAGAATACCGTTTGATGTAAACATACGGAACGCGGAAACCGCTTCCCGACATGTTCGCCCACCGCACCGGAGCCTTCTCATGCGATATGTAGTCATCTTCTCTCTGATACTCATTGTGGCGAGCTTGGGCTCCGCGCTGTTTTTTCTCTTGCGGGACAAAGGCCGCGGTGAGCGCACCGTCAAGGCGCTCACCGTACGCATCAGCCTTTCCATTGCCCTGTTCCTGTTGTTGATGGGCGGCTTCGCCACCGGATTGCTCACCACGCCGCTATAGCCAATACACCACCACAAACAATCCCAGCCACACTACGTCAACAAAGTGCCAGTACCACGCCGCGGCCTCAAATCCGAAATGTTGATCCTGGGTGAAGTGGCCTGCCCGCGAACGAAAGTACATCACGATCAGCATGATCGCCCCGATCGTCACATGAATCCCGTGAAAACCGGTCAGCAAATAGAAGGTCGAGCCATACACACCACTCGACATGCGCAGATTGAGGTCCGAATAGGCATGCACATACTCGTAGGCCTGAAAGCAGATAAAGGTCACGCCGAGCAAGATGGTCAGCAGCAACCCCTTCTCCAGTTGCCCACGCCGACCTTTGACCAAGCCGTGATGCGCCCAGGTCAAGGTCGCGCCTGAAGTTAACAGCAACAGCGTATTGAGCGCCGGAATCCCCCATGCACCCATGGGCGTGAAACCGTCGGCGCGCGGATTCGGCCCGTCGCTTGGCCAAACGCCTTCGAAGCCCTGCCACAACCACATTTCAGTGTCCCCCGAGGAAAGCCAGGGCACGCTCAACACGCGCGCATAAAACAGCGCGCCGAAGAAAGCACCGAAGAACATCACCTCGGAGAAGATGAACCAGCCCATCGACCAACGGAAGGAGCGATCGACCTGCTTATTGTATTTGCCCGATTCGGATTCACGAATCACCTGGCCAAACCAGCCGAACAGCATGTAAAACAGCAAGGCCAGACCCGCAAAAAAGACCACGGGACCGCCCGACATGTCGTTCAGCCAAGCGGTCGCGCCCCCCGCGAACAGCAACAGGGCAACCGAACAGAAGACTGGATACCAGGACGGCTCCGGGACGAAGTACTTTTCCAGAGTGTGACTCATTGAATTTCCCCCCATAATGTCGGCCGTCACGAATCGCGTGGGCTGACTTCCTGCGATTTCAAATGCTCTTCACGCAACCTGCTGCCAAAGCCAATTCGATCGATTCGTGCCTTTCGTCGCGCAAACGGTTTTCTTCCTTCACTCCGCCAGAACCAGGGTCACGACCGCGAGAATCACCAGGATGAAAACAGCGCCGGCAATCAATCCCGCTATCACCACGGCCAATGGATTGAGCGAGCGAGCATCTTCTTCATAGGCGCTGTTCTTGCGGACACCGAGAAGACCGCTCAGCACCGCTCGAACCGTGGCCCAGAAACTCGCCTGCCTGGTCATCTCAGCCCCCTCCCGGCTGTACCTTCGACTCGACCGCGGCGCGTCCTTCAATCGCAAAGAAAGTGTACGAAAGCGCAATGGTATTCACGTCATCCGGCAGCTTCGGGTCAATCAGAAAAGCCACGGGCATGTCGCGTGTCTCCCCCGCCTTCAGGGTCTGCTGAGTGAAGCAGAAACAATCCATTTTGAGAAAGAAATTCCCTGCAAGCTTCGGGCCGTAGCTTGGCACCGCCTGCCCCGTGACTTCGTAATCGCGTTCGTTGGTGACTTCATACGAGACCGTCGTCAATTCACCCGGATGCACTTTCAACACGTTTTGTTTGGGACGGAACTTCCACGGTAATTTTGATTGCGTATTGGCATCAAATTCGATGGTGACCAAGCGCGACCGATCCACCTGAGTATTTGCCGGCGCTTTCTGCGCCTGCAAAATGTTGTTCAGGCCAGTGACCTCGCAAAGCTTCTCGTAAAAGGGCACGAGCAAATAACCGAAGCCGAACATCACCACCGCCCCCACCACCAGACGAAGGAGCATGTGCCGATTGTCGTTCCGAGTTTCCGTATCCATCACCAGCCCAACCTGAATTTAAGTAGTGCATACGTGAAGAAAAACAACGCCACTGCCGCGAGAATCAGACCATGACGAATATTGCGAGCTCGACGAGCGTCCATTTTTCGCTTTTCCATTTTCTTCTCTTGCAGGGCGTCGGCCCGAACGGGCGCCGACCCGGCTCCTCATTTCACTTCAGGCGGCACTTCAAACGTGTGATGCGGGGCGGGTGAAGGCACCGTCCATTCAAGCCCCTGCGCGCCTTCCCACGCGCACGCCGCTGCCGGCTCGCCGCCACCACGTGCCGCTTTGATTACCACCCAGATGAAGATCAACTGGGACAGACCAAACCCGAATGCACCGATCGAAGCCATCATGTTGAAGTCTGCAAATTGCAGGGCGTAATCCGGCACTCGACGCTGCATTCCGGCGAGGCCGAGGAAATGCATCGGGAAGAAGGTGATGTTGAAGAAAACCAGCGAACTCCAGAAATGCACCTTGCCGATGGTTTCATCGGGCATTCGGCCCGTCCATTTCGGCAACCAATAATAGGCGCCGGCAAACAGCGCAAAGAGACTGCCGGCCACGAGCACATAGTGAAAGTGCGCGACGATATAGTAGGTGTCGTGGATCTGGATATCGATGGGCGCAATCGCGCAGATCAGTCCGGTGAAGCCGCCCACCGTAAATACGAAGATAAAGCCCACCGACCACAACATCGGCACTTCAAAAGTCAGTGAGCCACGCCACATCGTGGCCACCCAGTTGAACACTTTCACGCCGGTTGGCACCGCAATCAGCATGGTCACGTACATGAAGTAGAGCTGGGCCGCGGTCGGCATGCCCGTCGCAAACATGTGGTGCGCCCACACCAGGAAGGACAGAATCCCGATCGCCCCGGTTGCGTACACCATGGAGGCGTAACCAAAAAGCGGTTTGCGGGAGAAGGCCGGAATGATCGCGCTGACGATGCCGAAAGCCGGCAAGATCATG
>DATGNI010000138.1:0-5449 GCA_035306825.1 Azoarcus sp.
TGAGCCTCCGGACCGCCAAACGTTATAGTTATAACGCCTGTATCTCCCTCACTCCCGACACTCACGCCGCTCACATACTTGCCCGAAATCTCCTCTTCCTCTGCAAGGCCTGCCTCCGCATTACCCTCCGGCCAGTCACCGCGCTGCTGATGATACTCAGTCACCGCGCCCCTGGCGCCCGCACCCAGCGACAGACCTTCCGAGACCTGCGCGCGAATGGTGTAGTCCTGATACGCGGGCAGCGCGACAGCCGCCAGGATGCCAATAATCGCCACAACGATCATCAGCTCGATCAGGGTAAAACCTTTTTGAACTGCCTTTTTCATGTGAATCTCCCTTGAAATCACAAAAAGCGGAAACCCCCGCTCGCAGCAATATATGCAAAAGCCATGCCAAGGTAATCGCACAGGCTACGAAAAGGGAGCTTAAGAATGCAAAAGTGCATGGCTGCGCGGATGCAATACGAATATTTATCGGCGCGCCATCCAAGTCGCCTCAGTCCGTACAAAATATTTAGACACAACATGACGGCGATTTGTCACAAATAGACACACTTGTGGCTATTGAGACGAAGAACGCCGTCTGGTGGTAAGCACACAATGCGTCCACGCCCGCTGCACTCGCGGATCATGCGTACGCACCTCTCGCCAGCATCCGGGTATTGCTCAATGCAGTCCGTGCTTGCTCAACCATTTTCGGAAGGCGGTGAGGCTGTCGCCGTCTTCATGTTGCAGGCGTTCCAATTGCAGCGCGAGGTTTTCGACCAGGGTATGGGCGGCGATGGCGGCCATCATTTCGAGGCGTTCTTCGGCGGTCAGGCCGTGTTCTGTCAAACGCTGGTCAATTTCGCACAAATGATTGGCCATCAGCTGCCGCACATTTTCCTCGTCGATGGAAAGGTCGCTCAGATCGACCGGATCTCCTTCTTCGATGTCGGCGATGAGTTCGGCAAGGGTTTGTGGATTCATTTGCTGCATCCTCCATGCATGACAAATGTTCGACCCCCTCACAGCGCGTAATGCGCCGCAGCGGTGGCGATAGGTGTCTGCACAGCATATCGCAACGCAGAATGCGGGCAAGGAGCCTTCAATTGCAACGCGCCACGCAGGCCTCATGCGCGGGAAGACAGGTCGGGCAATCGAGGGTGCCGCAACGGTCACGCTGACACGTCAGAAGCTGGTCGGCGCACGGCTGTACGCAGGCGTTCCATTGCGTGTCAGTGCTGCCCGGCGTTGTCGGCACACGTACGTGATCGCCTTTGAGGGCGCGCGAACAAGCGTTCAGATCAATGACGCGCGGTGGCCCAGGCAGCAGATCAAAGGCGGCGGCAGGGAGCGAGTCGAGCTGTTTTTGCAGGATCGCGAGGTCATTGCCGTTGATCAATCCGGAGTGCTGCAGCGAGCCGAGTGCCCGGCAATCCGCACGCCAGGCGTCACCCACCGAATGGGACGCGTTCGCCCAACTACCCAGCTCGACGCGCGCGCATTCGTGCGCATAGAAAAATATGCGCGCCAGCTCCGGCATGTCGGGCGGTATGGCGGCGTTGTAGCGAATCACCGTTTCGCTGTCGACGAGACGGGTTTCGAAGGCTCGCTCCAGCGTCGGGTCGGCGAGCGCGCGCACGGGCGTGCCGCGCGCATCCACACAGCCTTCAAAAACCAGCGTGGTGTGTGCCGCAGCGCTGCCCGCCAGACACATCCACAATCCGATGCAACACGCCTTCCACCCACGTCCCGACATGCTCTTCTCACAATGAAAAATGGCTTTGATGCACAATCTAACACCGCTGGCATATCGCAAGACTCCTAACCACACATTTGACCGGTTGCGGGTGTTGCAGGTTTGTCAAGCGGCCTCATTCGCGCTCATCTGTCCCCTCACCGTATAATTGGCCTTTGGGCACCTCGAATAACAAGCGGTTTGCGGCCGGATGGCAGCACGACTGCGGTGCTCGGATGCTCGCTCAACCATTCGACAGGGTGCGCATCCAGCGCCCCTGCGCTCCGCCGTGCACCACGGTTATTCGAGCCACCCTTTTGTTCTTGCAGTTTTACAGCAGAGGTTTTCATGGCGGGTCATTCCAAATGGGCGAACATCCAACATCGCAAGGGTCGTCAGGATGCCAAGCGGGGAAAGATTTTTAGCAAGCTGATCAAGGAAGTTACGGTCGCCGCGCGCATGGGCGGAGGCGATTTGAATTTCAATCCGCGCTTGCGTCTGGCAGTGGACAAGGCCAAGGCCGAGAACATGCCGGCAGACAACATCGATCGCGCGATCAAACGCGGCACCGGTGAGCTGGAAGGCGTGAATTATGAAGAAGCGCGCTACGAGGGGTACGGCATTGGCGGCGCGGCGGTGATCGTGGATTGTCTTACCGACAACAAAACGCGCACCGTTGCCGACGTACGCCACGCCTTTTCCAAGAACGCCGGCAACATGGGCACGGACGGTTGCGTGGCCTTTCAGTTCACCCACTGCGGGCAATTGATGTTCGCGCCGGGGACAAATGAAGAGGCTTTGATGGAAGCCGCGCTCGAGGCAGGCGCCGAGGACGTCATTTCCAACGATGATGGTTCGATTGAGGTTGTCACCGCGCCGAACGATTATTCGACCGTGAAAGAATCGCTCGAAAAGGCCGGTTTCACCGCCGAATTCGGCGAAGTCACGATGAAGCCCCAGAACGAAATAGAATTGTCTGCAGACGAGGCCGAGCAGATGCAGAAGCTGCTCGATGCGCTGGAAGCGCTCGACGACGTGCAGGAGGTGTACACCTCCGCAGTGTTCGATACATGACAGACGTACGGAAAGCGGGCCCGAACCGCTTCTGAGCGGCAAGAACGCGGCCGCGCCCTGCGTTCGCCGCAGTCTGGCCGCCACCGTCGAAATCGCCCGACACACTCGGGCGCGTTTTTTGGCTGGATGCAAACCGTTACTGCGGTGTCTGGGATGGGGGCCAGGATGGGGTCTATCTGGCGCAAACGCGGGAAACGCCCCACAATCCCATTACGTCACCGCACAGCCGCCCGATACCGTACGCATGTCGGGGTGCGCCCTGGAAGCGGATCACCCCCATGGTTTCCACATGAACACCGCCACGCAAAACGTTACGACGCGCATTCTCGGCCTGGATCCGGGCCTGCGCATTACCGGCTTCGGCATCATCGACAAGCTCGGCAGCCAATTACGCTATGTTGCCAGCGGTTGCATCCGCACGGCCGACGGCGGTGAGTTGCCCGCACGTCTGAAAACATTGCTCGATGGGGTACAGGAAGTCATCGCGACCTATTCGCCAGACCAGGTGGTGGTCGAGAAGGTTTTCGTTAACGTCAATCCGCAATCCACCCTGCTGCTCGGACAGGCGCGCGGCGCGGTCATTTGCGGTGCGGTAACGTGCGAAATGCCGGTGGCGGAATACACGGCCTTGCAGGTCAAACAGGCCGTGGTGGGCTACGGCAAGGCCGACAAGGCACAGGTTCAGCATATGGTGCAGCGTCTGCTCGGGCTCGACAGCACGCCCGGTGCCGACGCTGCCGATGCGCTGGCCTGTGCCATCTGCCATGCTAACGGGGCGTTCGGCGCGCTTGGCCAACTGGGCCGACAGCGACGCGCCGGACGGGTACGCTAAACGCGCACCCGAATATTCCGGGGCACGTACACTGCCTGCAATCGCTGGAAAAACCATTGATGTGCTCACAAGGAGACAGAGCAATGAAAGACGTTCAAGCCGATTTTGACAGTCTGCTGCCCGCGACACGCATGGATCGCCGGAGCTTCGTCACCACCATTGCCGCCGCAGGGTTTGCTCTTGCCGTCCAGCCCGTAGCGGCGCAAAACGTCATTACCACGGATGCCGACAAGCTCGACGTCGGCACGGTGGGCCTCGACGTAAAGGGCGACGAACTGCCGTTCTACTATGCTCGCCCCGCCGGCAAGGAGAATCTTCCGACGGTGCTGGTGGTGCAGGAAATATTTGGTGTGCACGAACACATCAAGGATGTCTGTCGACGTCTGGCGCACCTGGGCTATCTGGCGATTGCGCCGGAACTGTTCTTCCGTCATGGCAACCCGCACAACATGGAAAACGTTGCCGACATCTTGCAATCCATCGTCCCCAAGGTGCCCGATGCCGAGGTTCTGACGGATCTCGACGCCTGCGCCGAATGGGCAGCGGAGAATGGCGGGGACCCGGAACGCCTGGCCATTACCGGTTTTTGCTGGGGCGGACGGATTGTCTGGCTGTACGCCGCACACAACCCCGATCTACAGGCCGGCGTGGCCTGGTACGGTCGTCTTGATGGCGTGCCCACCGGTCTCCAGCCGCAACACCCGGTCGACATCGCCGAGCAGCTTCAGGCGCCGGTGCTTGGCCTGTACGCCGGCAACGACCAGGGCATTCCGATGCACGACGTTGAACTGATGAACGACGAGCTCGAACGCGCCGGGGCACAAGCCGAAATCCACGTTTATCCGAATGTGCCACACGCCTTTCACGCCGACTATCGCTCCAGCTATCGGCAGCCCGAGGCCGAGGACGGCTGGCGTCGGATGCAGGCATGGCTCAAGCGCCACGGAGTGTGACGAACACGGATCAGGCATGGATCACGCGGCAGAGCCGCGCTCCGGCCTGATCCGGCTACAGGTTTTTCAGCAAACGTCCGGCGACGAGACCGTTCACCACACCGAATACGGTTGCGGCGAGCGCGAACACGGGCATCAGATAAAAGATGCCGTCGTGCGGCACCAGCCACAATCGCGCCAGCACAAGCTGCCCGCCGATATGGGCAAAAGCCGCCAACACGGACAAGGTCACCGTGCCGAACCAGCGGCGCGGCAGATGCATCGCGAGGCCGAGTGTGATCAGGCTCATGACCGAGCCGGCAAGGCTCAGGAAGAAACCGGGCGCGAGAAACTGTCCGATCAGCAGGCTGCCGGCGAATACCCGCAGCAGCGCCACCCATACCGCATCACGCCATCCCCACTTCATCAGCACCACCAGGATGACGATGTTCGCGAGGCCGGGTTTGACGCCCGGAAGTGGCAGCGGAATTGCAGCTTCGGCAACCGACAGCACGATCGCGGCCGCCGCCAGTCGCGCAATGCGGCCGTCGTCGGGCGTGGGCTGAATGGTGATGGCGCCGGGAATCACAAAAAAATCCGGGTAAACAACGGGTGCGGCAGTTTAACTCACCGTAGACACAAGACAACCAAGCGCTCGCTGCAGCCGGAAGGTTCGGCTTTGCAGGGCACGCACACGGGTGCGACCACGACCGGAATGACCGGCGCCTCAGTAATTGATCGAATCCACATCATTTGCGCCGCCAGCGAGGGACAATGTCACCTCGTTCGGAGCGCAAATCGCCGTCGCGCCGGCGCGTGTCAGCCAGCCCTGGCGCACGCAATATTGGCGCGGGCCGGGATCGGACGCGACGCGCGCGCGTCCAGGCTGGAT
>DATGNI010000139.1:0-9161 GCA_035306825.1 Azoarcus sp.
GCTGCCCAACGCCCATGCGGTGGTGTTTGTGCTGGCGGCGGACACGGGCGTGACACGCAGCGATCTTGCCGTGTGGAAGGAGTGCGTTTCGGTCGGCCGCGGCAGCGGACGCGGCCAGATGATCGTGTTGAACAAGATCGACGGCTTGTGGGATGGCTTGCGCGATGAGCCGAGCGTGGATGCGGAGATTGCGAAACAAACGGTTTCGGTTGCCCAAATGCTCGATGTGACGGCGGGCAATGTCTATCCATTGTCGGCGCAGAAAGCGCTGGTCGGGCGTGTGCAGGCGGATCCGGCCCTGGTGGCGAAAAGCCGTATTGAGCCTTTCGAACGCGCCTTGTCGGAAGAGATTCTGCCGGCGCAACGCCAGATTGTGCGCGAAACGACGCTGTCCGAGGTGGATGCGATAGCCGAGCAGATCCGCCAGCTGCTTGAGGCTCGGGCTGCTGCAGTGGCTGAACAATTGCAGGAAATCGAATCGTTGCGCGGCAAGAATCAAGGCGTCATTGAATACATGATGCGCAAGATTGCGATGGAAAAGCAGGAGTTCGAGGAAGGCTTGCGCAAGTATCACGCGGTGCGTTCGGTGTTTACATCGATGACCAACAACCTGCTGGCGCATGTCGGACTGAATGCCTTGCGTAAAGAAAATCTTCACACGCGCGAAGCGATGCTGGAATCGACCTTCACTTCGGGCTTGAAAGAGGCGATGGAGCGCTATTTCAGCAATTTGCGCGAAAAACTCACGCAATCCAATGCGGAGATCACCGAAATCACCACCATGCTCGGTTCGATGTACAAGCGTTTCCGTATCGAGCACGGGCTCAAGCTGTCCCAGCCGGAAACCTTTTCAACCCAACGCTATGAGCGCGAGATTGATCGTCTTGAAGAGAGGTTCAAGCGCCAGATCAATTCGCCCTTGCAGTTGGTGGTGACAGAAAAACACAATCTTACGCAGCGGTTTTTCGATACGGTGGCGGTACAGGCACGCAAAACCTTCGAACTGGTGAATCGCGACCTGGACCATTGGTTGCGCGCCGTCATGGCGCCGCTCGAGACCCAGGTGCGGGAATACCAGATTCAACTCAAGCGTCGGCTGGAGAGCGTCAAGCGCATCCATCAGGCGACGGATACGCTGGAAGACCGACTGGAAGAGTTGCGACAGTCAGAGCGTGTGGTGCACGCTCAACTGGATGAATTGGCCGCGTTGCGCGCCGGCGTGGCGGCGGCGTCGGGGGGCGAAATGACCGCGGGTGGGACGCAGGGTAGAGCGTGTGCCGCCTGAGGAAATGAGTCGGGCGGCTCTAGGGTTCACGCAGCCTGGGTCAATTTGAGGAATTTTTCCATCAACTCATCCTGGGTTTCTTCCCTTTCCGGGTCCAATGGGATGCAGTCAACCGGACACACCTGCTGGCATTGCGGCTCATCGAAATGGCCGACGCACTCGGTGCACTTGTCGGGGTCGATCTCATAGATTTCTTCGCCCTGTGAAATTGCTCCGTTCGGACATTCGGGCTCGCATACATCACAGTTGATGCATTCGTCCGTGATTATCAGCGCCATGTAAAGTTCCTTTCCTTCTTGCTGTGTTCAGGGTTGTTCCGACGCGAATTTGTATTTCAGGCGCTCAATGATGTGCGGGTGGACGAATTTGTTGATGTCACCACCCAGACGCGCAATTTCACGCACCATCGTTGCGGAGATGAACATGTATTCGTCGCCTGGCGTCAGGAATACTGTTTCGACATCAGGATAGAGCTTGCGGTTCATGCCCGCCATCTGAAACTCGTATTCGAAGTCTGATATCGCGCGCAAACCGCGCAGAATCACGCGCGCGTTGTTGGCCTTGAGAAAATCCATCAGCAGGCCGCCAAAGCCCGCTACTTCTATATTGGAATAGGGCGCGCAGACTTCGCGTGCAATCTCGATGCGCTCGTCGAGATTGAATAGCGGAGTCTTGCCACGACTGTGCGCAACGCCGACGATGATGCGGTCGAACATGCGCGAGCCGCGTCGCACGAGATCTTCGTGCCCACGGGTGAACGGGTCGAAGGTGCCGGGATAGACCGCGATGGCTTCCTTCATGTGCTATGTCCTCGCATCAGGTGAAAACAGACCTCTCCGGCGCGCCCTTGACGGGCAGTGTGAAAACGCCCGAACGTTTCGAGCGGACGCTCGCTTTCCACGTACAGCCAGCCGTCGGGCGCGATGAGACGATCCAGGTTGGGTTCAATGCGCTCCAGCAATCCCTGTCGATATGGCGGGTCGAGAAAGACCAGATCGAAGGCGCCGGATGCAAAACGCGTGAATTCTACAGCATCTGCGCGCACCACCTCTACTCGTTGCGCATCGAGGCTGACGGCGATCTCGCGTAATGTCGCTGCGACGCGGCCATCGCGCTCGACCATGACGACTTCCTGCGCACCGCGTGAGGCGGCTTCAAAACCGAGCGCGCCAGTGCCGGCAAACAGGTCGAGGCAGCGCCAGCCGTCCAGTTGCTGACCCAGCCAGTTGAAGAGCGTTTCGCGCACGCGGTCCGGTGTGGGGCGAAGTCCCGGTCGACGCGCGACTGGGAGTCGGCGTGAGCGCCATTCTCCGCCGATGATGCGTACGTGACTCACGGTTTTTCTGCGCCTTCGTCTGCGTTTGCGCCTTCGTCGCCACTGCCGCCGACCATCACCACGGCCAGATTTTCGAGCTTGATGCGGCGGGAGAACGCATCGCGAATTGTGGCTACGTCGATGGTCTCCAGGTGATCCGTGTAGGTGTCGAGCCAATCGAGTGGCAAGCCGTAAAAACCAATCATCGCGATGTAGCCGAGAATTTTCGCGTTGGAATCGAGGCGCAGTCCGAAACCGTTGATCAGGTTCGACCGAGCGGCCTCCAGTTCTTCCTCGGTGGGGCCGTTGTGGATGAAGTCGGCCAGCACGTCGCGCATGACATCAAGAGCGGTCTCGGCCTGGCTGCCGCGAGTTTGCAGGCCAATGCGGAAAGGGCCGGCCACAGCCCGTGGCGCGAAATAGCTATAGACGCTGTAGGCGAGCCCGCGCTGATCGCGCACTTCGTTTGACAGGCGCGACACCAGGCCGTTACCGCCGAGAATGTGATTGCCGAGCAATAACGCGAAATAGTCCGGGTCTTCGCGTTCAATGCCCGGCATGCCGGCGAGAATGTGCGCCTGAGAGGAAGGGTGGGGAATACGTTCGACGTGTGCGGCCGGCAGGGTCGGAGACGGCAAGGGGGCGGGTGCTTCGCCCGCCGGAAGATTACGTGTGAGCATGTTGGCAATGCGTTCGGCCTCCGCTTGGCTGACATCGCCGACGAGACTCACCGTGGCGTTGCGCGCGGTGTAGTGGTGGTGATGAAAATTCACCAGGGTTTCGCGTGACACGGCGTTGAGGGAGTCGAAACTCACGTTGCGACCGTAAGGATGGTCGCCAAAGCTCAGCTCAGCGATGCGGCGTTCGGCCAGGGGCGCGGGACGCGTGAGGGATTCGCGCAGCGCGGCGGCGGCACGCTGAAGTTCGCGCTGGACTGCGGCTTCGGGATAATCGGGTTGGGCGAGCATGCGCGCGGCCAGTTTGATGGCGGCGTCGCGTTCTTCGGCGCTGGAGAGTGTGCGTACCGTCAGCCAGGCACGGTCGGCTTCGGTGCCGCCGTTGATCTGCGCGCCCGTGTCAGCGATGGCCTCGGCCAGTGCCTGTTCGTCCAGGCCGTCGGCGCCGGTAAAGATCAGACCTTGAACCAGGGAAGCTAGACCCGCCTGATCTTCCGGCGCATAGGCCTCTCCGGCGGCAAAATCGATCCGCACGTCGAGCATCGGCAAGGCGTCGGACTGAACGAAATATACCTGCGCTTCGGTGTCAGCCGTCCAGTGTTTGATTTCCGGTGCAGCCCAAGCCGCGGGAGTGAGTAAAGCGGTGCACAGCGTAGCGCAGCGAAAGAGAGCGTTCGTCATGGGAATCAGCCTTTTTTACCGTCGAGCGATTGCGGGCGAAGGATCGCGCGGGTCAGGGTCGTGTCATGAAAGTAACGGCGTGCGACCTCCTGCACATCCTTGGCGGTGACTGCGCGGATACCGTCGAGCAGGGCTTCTTCGTCGCGCCAGGATAATCCGGCAGCTTCGAGGAAACCGATCTCCATTGCCTGGCCCATCAATGAATCGCGTTTGTAGATTTCTCCCGCCAACGTCTGGGTGCGCACTCGGGCGAGTTCGTCTTCATCGACGCCTTCTTCGGCGATGCGGGTGATTTCGCTTCGCACCGCAGTCTCGACGTCCTCCACGCTGTGACCATCGGCCGCCACGGCGCTGATTGAAAAGAGGGACGGGCCACGGGCGATACCACTGTAATTGGCGCTTACCGATACGGCCATACGCTGTTCGCGGACCAGTTGGCGCGGCAGGCGCGCGCCCTCATAGCCATCGAGTACCGCGGCGAGCATTTGCAGCGCGTAGACGTCGCGTGCGTCGTTGGGATCGCTCAGGGTCGGCGTTTTCCACGCCAGTGCGAAAGTCGGCAGCTCGGCCGGGGCGTGCAGCTCAACGTGGCGCAAGCCGTGTTGTGCGGGTTCCGGCGTGATGCGACGGTCCGGCAGCGGGCGTTGTTCGATCGCGCCGAAATGCGTCCGGGCGAGCTCGAACACCTCCTGGTGAGCGACGTCCCCCACGATGACCAACCGGGCATTGTTCGGGGCATACCACTGTTCGTGCCAGCGCTGCGCATCCTCGACGCGGTAGGCGGCAATGTCTTCCATCCAGCCGATAATCGGACGGCGATAGGGGTGGGCGGTGAAGGCGGTGGCCATCAATTGTTCCCACAGGCGCGCACGCGGGTTGTCATCGGTGCGCAGACGACGCTCTTCTCGTACCACGTCGCGCTCAGGTAGAAAAACCTCATCATCGATCACGAGATTGGTCATGCGATCGGCTTCCATTTGCATCATCTCGCCCAGATGGTCGGGCGGAATCTGTTGGAAATAGGCCGTATAGTCGCGCCCGGTAAAAGCGTTGTCACGCCCTCCCACGGCCGCCACGCGACGATTGAATTCGCCCGGCGCGAGGTTTTCCGTGCCCTTGAACATCATGTGCTCAAGCATGTGGGCGATCCCTGAGACGCCTTCCGGTTCGTCGATTGAGCCGATCCCGTACCACACCATGTGCACCACTGAAGGCGCACGGCGATCTTCTTTGACGATTATTTCCATGCCGTTCGGAAGGGTCGTCTCATACGGATTGGCCAGGGCGCTTGAGCATAGGCCCAGTACTGCCATGAAGGCGGCGGTACGGAGATGGTTTGCGGGCATTGGCGGTTCCTGCTTCTGTTAGAATTCGTGCTCGTTCAAAGGTATGGTTCGAGCGATGAAAGGCCGCATCTTAGCCTCATCGCTGCGTTCAATGCTTTTGGAAAACATCTGACAGACCTAATGCCCCCATGTTTGGTTTCCTGAAAAAATCATCTCGAAGCGAGCCGAATGCCGAGCCGGCGGAAGATACGGCCGCGCAGCCAGAGCTTGAGCCTTCACAACAACCGGAGGCATCCGCACCGGCGACGACGGCAGCACGCCCGTCATGGGGCGAACGACTGCGTGCGGGTCTGGCGCGCACCCGGGGCAATCTGGCCGGCATGTTCGGTCTGCGCAAGATCGACGAGGAGTTGCTCGAGGATCTGGAGGCCACGTTGCTGATGGCCGACTGCGGCGTTGAGGCAACGCAGTATCTGGTGGACGAACTGCGCCAGCGCTGGAAGCGCAACCAGCTCACCAATGCGGACGAACTGCGTGACGCGTTGGCCGGTTTGCTGGGCGACATGTTGGCGCCGCTTGAGGAACCGCTCGACATTTCTACCCATCAGCCCTTCGTGATCATGATCGCCGGCGTCAATGGTGCGGGCAAGACCACTTCCATTGGCAAGCTTGCGAAGCATTTCCAGAATCAGGGAAAAAGCGTGTTGCTTGCCGCAGGTGACACGTTTCGCGCTGCCGCGCGAGAACAGCTCGAGGTTTGGGGCGAGCGCAACAACGTGGCCGTCATTGCGCAGGACAAGGGCGACTCGGCAGCGGTGATTTTTGACGCCGTACAGGCTGCACGAGCGCGCAATATTGATGTTGTGCTGGCGGATACGGCCGGCCGTCTGCCCACTCAATTGCATCTGATGGAAGAAATCGCCAAGGTGCGACGCGTGATCACCAAGGCGGACGCCAGCGCGCCGCACGAAGTGTTGCTGGTGCTTGACGGCAACATCGGTCAGAACGCCCTTGCCCAGGTCAAGGCCTTTGACGAGAAAGTCGGGGTGAGTGGCCTGGTGCTGACCAAGCTCGATGGCACCGCCAAAGGCGGCATTGTCGCCGCGATTGCGCGTCAGCATCCCAAACCATTGCGTTTTATCGGTGTGGGTGAGGGCGTGGATGATTTGCAGCCTTTCCGGGTGAGCGAATTCGTTGAAGCGCTGCTTGAGCGTCCGGGCGCATGATCGTTTTCGACCAGGTCGTCAAACGCTATCCCGGTGATTACGTCGCGCTTGGCGGCGTCAGCTTCGAGATCCGACATGGCGAACTCGTCGTGTTGTCCGGTCATTCCGGTGCGGGCAAAAGCACCTTGTTGAAGATGATTCCGGCGGTCGAACAGCCGACTTCCGGCAAGGTCTCGATCAACGGACAGGACGTGTCGCGTTTGCGCGTTTCGGCAACGCCGTATTTGCGCAGAAATATCGGCCTGGTGTTGCAGGAAAGTCGTCTGTTGCTCGACCGCAACGTGGCCGACAACGTGCTGCTGCCGCTTGCCATCACCGGTCATCCGCCACGCGATGCGTCACGCCGTGTGGAGATCGCGCTGGATCGCGTGGGTCTGGCCGGCCGTGGGCGGGAAATGCCGCAAGGGTTGTCGGGCGGCGAGCAGCAACGTGTTGCGATCGCGCGCGCAATCGTCAACCGCCCTTCGATTCTGATCGCGGACGAGCCCACCGCGCACCTCGATTCTGCCTACGCGCGAGACATTGCCGAATTGTTCAAATCCTTCAACGAGGCCGGCGTGACGATCATCGTTTCCACCCATGACGAGCGTTTGTTCTCCCAGTGGCGTCCGCGCCGCCTGGTACTTGGAAAAGGGTTGTTGTTGCGGGATTTCGCAGCATGAAGAATTGGTTTTATCTGCACACACGCGCCATTATGATCGCAGTACGTCGGCTGGCTTCGCAGCCGGTCGGAACACTGCTTTCTGCGCTGGTTGTCGGCATTGCGTTGTCGTTGCCGGCGGGTGGCCAGCTGGTGCTCGACAACGTGGCCTCACTCGCGCGCGGCGTGTCCGGCTCGCCCGAGATCAGTGTGTTCCTGCGCAGCGGCACCGACGCCGCCGCAATTGAGACGCGCATCGCGGCGGATGAAGCGGTCGTGTCGCATGTTTTCGTGCCGCGCGACAAGGCGTTGAACGAATTGCAACGCAGTGGCATGGGTGACGTACTGGGCGGCCTGGCCGAAAATCCTCTGCCGGATGCGTTCGTGCTCACCCCTGCGAGTGCAGACCCTGAAGCGTATGCAGCCTTGCTGGCGCGTTTTGGTGCGTGGGAGGAAGTGGAACACGTGCAACTCGATTCAGCCTGGGTTGAACGTCTGCACGCGCTGCTGGAACTGGGCCGGGTGGCGGTCTGGCTGCTCGCGTTATTGCTCGGCGTGGCGCTGATCATTGTGACCTTCAACACGATCCGTTTACAGATTCTGACCCAACGCCATGAAATCGAGGTCAGTCGTTTGCTGGGCGCGACCGATCCGTTCATTCGTCGGCCTTTTTATTGGTTCGGCAGTCTGCAAGGCTTGCTGGGCGGGATGGTCGCGCTGGTCACGGTATGGTTTGTGGTGATCGCGCTGAAAGCACCGGTTGAGAGTCTGGCCGCGACCTATGGCGCGGTTTTTTCGTTGCATGGGCCGGATCTGGGCCAATCGCTGGCGCTGCTGGCCTTCGCGGTTTTCCTTGGCTGGTGTGGCGCCGAGCTGTCGGTGCGACGCCATCTCGCCGAACGCTTGCGCTGACCCGCGACGCGTTCCCGGAGCGAGGGGTGCGCCTGTTACGGCCGCATCTTTCGCGTCGAGGGCTTCCTGTGGTCGGGCTCAGCTTACGATTTCTGCGTCTCCTGCAACGCGGCCATTTCGGCGCGCAGCGCGCGAATTTCTTTCATCAGCTCATCGTGGTCGGCCTTGACCAGTGCCCGGGTCGCCTCACCTTCTTCGTGTTCGGATACGCTCATCGCATCCACAATGATGGCGATGAACAGGTTCAATACCGCGAAGGTGGTGAGCAGAACGAATGGAATGAAAAACAGCCATGCGTAAGGATGGATTTCCAGTATCGGCCGTACCACGCCGGACGACCATGAATCCAGCGTCATGATCTGGAACAGGGTGTAGAAAGACGCGCTGAAACTGCCAAACCAGTCGGGAAAACTCGCACTGAACAGTTTGGTGGCCATGACCGTGCCGACATAGAACACCAACAGTAGCAAGGTCAGCACGGACATCATGCCGGGGATGGCTTTGAGCAACGCATTGACGACCTTGCGCATCGACGGCACGACCGATACCAGGCGCAGTGCGCGCAGGATGCGCAACGCGCGCAGCACCGAAACGCCTTCGCCGGCGGGCAGCAGGGTGATGCCGACGATCAGGAAGTCGAACACATTCCAGCCGCTGCGAAAGAAATTGTGGCGATATACGAGGAGCTTGAGTGTCAACTCGCACACGAATACCGCCAGCGCGGCGCGGTCCAATATGCGTAGCAGATCGCCGGCGAGGGCCATCGCTTCGGAGGAGGTTTCGAAACCGAGCGTGATGGCGTTGAGCACGATGACCGCGATCACGAAACGTTGGAAGAAATTCGATTCAACGAAGCGCTTGAGTGAATCCATTGCCAAGGTAGAAATTGGAAAAGGAGGCGATTGTAGACATTTTTTTGGCGCACCTCGCGTTCTCGCGCCGGAAATTGCAAGCGCTCAAAACCTTGCCGGGCATTGACCGCCGACGCAGCGCTTCGCATCATGGAGATTGTTTGCCGCGGAGCTTCCCATGATCGATCTCTATACTGCCGCCACGCCGAACGGCTACAAGGTGTCCGTTGCGCTCGAAGAACTCGGGCTGCCGTATGAACTGCATACCCTCGACCTCGCTGCGCAAGA
>DATGNI010000140.1:0-4223 GCA_035306825.1 Azoarcus sp.
CCCGATGGCTACCGGTTTGCTTCCGCTGACGTTTGGCGAAGCGACCAAGTTTTCGCAAATGTTGCTCGACGCCGATAAAAGCTATGAGGCGACCGTGCTGTTTGGCGAAGAAACGGATACCGGTGACGCCGAAGGCAAAACGATCCGCACCGCGCCGGTGGATGTCTCGGGCGACGCGCTTGCCACGGCGCTGGAAAACCTGCGCGGTGAAATTGAGCAGATTCCACCGATGCATTCGGCGCTCAAGCGTAATGGCAAGCCACTGTATGAATATGCACGTGCCGGTATTGAAGTGGAACGTGCTGCGCGGCCGGTGACAATCCATTCGCTCGAATGTCTGGAGTTCAACAAAAATTCCGCGCGGCTTGCGGTGCGTTGCAGCAAAGGCACCTACATTCGGACCTTGGCAATCGATCTGGGGCGCGCGCTTGGTTGTGGCGCGCATCTTACTGCGTTGCATCGGACCGCCATCGGAGCGTTCGAGGTGGAGCAGGGTGTTGGGCTTGCGACGCTGGAACAAACGGCGCCGGCCAGTCGCAAAAATCTGCTCGCGCCAGCGGATACGCTGGTGGAGGCGTTTCCCGCTCAGGAACTGAACGTGTCCGATGCGCGCGCGATTGTGCAGGGGCGTTCGTTGCCGTTTGCGGGCGAGGGCTCCGGCCTGGTGCGCTTGTATTGTGCCGGCCGTTTTCTGGGGCTTGGCAATGTGTCCAACGACGGTGTGTTGCACGCCAAACGTCTTATTGCCGTTACAACGGCTGATTTTCATCCGGAAGATTGAGGTTTCTGCACGATTGCAGCTATAATCTCGGTCTTAGAATCGAATCGACTACGAGTAACTTTTCCAAATGGCTCTCGATACCGCTACCAAAAACCAGATCGTTACCGATTTTCAGCGCGCGCCGGGCGATACCGGCTCGCCGGAAGTTCAGGTGGCCCTGCTCACGACCCGCATCAATGGTCTGACCGGGCATTTCAAAGAGAACAAAAAAGACCACCACTCCCGTCGTGGTCTGCTCAAGCTTGTCAGCCAGCGCCGCAAGCTGCTGGATTACCTCAAAGATCGCAACGCCGACAGTTATCGTAATCTGATCGAGCGTTTGGGCCTGCGCAAGTAAGCGACTGTTCCGGCCATGTTGTGCCGAATAGCGTTCAACGTCCAACGAGCCGGTACGGTGTTTCATGCCGTGCCGGCTTTGTTGTTTGTGCGGCCCGTGTGCCGCGGCTCGCGGTTGTAGCCTGTCGCGGGCGCTAATTAGATAAGGATTTCAACGTGCTTCAAGCTATCAAGAAAACGTTTACCTACGGTGCTCACACCGTCACCTTGGAGACCGGTGAGGTGGCGCGTCAGGCAGGCGGAGCTGTCATTGTCAATATGGATGACACCGTGGTGCTCGCAACGGTGGTCGCTCAGCGTGAGCCGAAGCCAGGGCAGGAGTTTTTCCCGCTTACCGTCGATTACGTCGAAAAGTTCTATGCGGCAGGTCGTATTCCCGGTGGTTTCTTCAAGCGTGAAGGCCGTCCGACCGAAAAAGAGACCCTGACCTCACGGCTGATTGACCGTCCGATTCGTCCGCTCTTTCCGGAAGGCTTCTACAACGAAGTTCAAGTCATCGTGCAAGTGATGTCCTTGAACCCGGAAGTCGATTCGGACATCCCGGCGTTGATTGGCGCCTCCGCTGCGCTGGCCATTTCGGGCGTGCCGTTCAGCGGCCCGATCGGCGCTGCGCGCGTCGGTTATGCCGCCGGTGAATACCTGCTCAACCCGACCAAAACCCAGCTCAAGGAAAGCGAGCTGGATCTGGTGGTTGCTGGAACCGAGACAGCGGTTCTGATGGTTGAATCGGAAGCCAAAGAGCTGTCGGAAGAGGTCATGCTGGGCGCGGTCGTATTCGGCCACGAACAGATGCAAGCCGCCATCACGGCCATCAATGAGCTGGTCGAAGTGGCGGGCAAGCCCGAATGGAACTGGCAGCCGCCGGCGGTGGATGAGGCCCTGAACAGCCGTATTCGCGAGCTGGCTTACGCTGAGCTGAGCGAAGCGTTCAACCTCACCGCCAAAGGGCAGCGCAGCGAGCGCCTGAAAGCAATCAGCGCCAAGGTGCACGAAGCGATGGCTGAAATGGGCGAAGACGCGCCGCCGTCGAACGTTGTCAAGGATATTCTCCATGACCTCGAAGGCGAAATCGTTCGCACCCGTATCCTCAGCGGCGAACCGCGCATTGATGGGCGTGATACGCGCACGGTACGTCCGATCGACATCCGCGTGGGGGTGCTGCCGCGTACGCACGGTTCGGCGCTCTTTACGCGGGGCGAGACGCAGGCAATTGTGGTCGCGACCCTCGGTACGGGCCGGGATGAGCAGATCATTGACGCAATCGCCGGTGAATACCGTGAAAACTTCCTCATGCACTACAATTTCCCGCCGTTCTGCACGGGTGAGACCGGCCGGATGGGTGGTACCAAACGTCGTGAGATTGGTCATGGCCGTTTGGCCAAGCGCGCGCTGATTGCCGCGCTGCCGAAGCCTGAAGATTTCGGTTATACCGTGCGCGTGGTGTCCGAAATCACCGAATCTAACGGTTCCAGCTCGATGGCGTCGGTGTGTGGCGGATCGCTCGCACTGATGGATGCCGGCGTGCCGTTGTCTAACCACGTCGCCGGCATCGCGATGGGTCTGATCAAGGAAGACAATCGTTTTGCCGTGTTGTCCGACATTCTCGGTGACGAGGACCATCTGGGTGACATGGACTTCAAGGTGGCGGGAACCGATCAGGGCGTGACAGCGCTGCAGATGGATATCAAGATTCAAGGCATCACCAAGGAAATCATGCAGGTGGCGCTGGCTCAAGCCAAAGAAGGGCGCTTGCATATTCTTGAAATCATGAAGGATTCGCTCACCTCGCACCGCGGTGAAGTGTCGACCTACGCTCCGCGCATGCTGCAAATGAAGATCAATCCGGAGAAAATCCGTGACGTGATCGGCAAGGGTGGTTCAGTGATCCGTGCGCTGCAGGAAGAAACCGGCGCGATCATCGAGATTGATGATGAGGGCAAGGTGACCATTTCCTCGATCAGCGCAGAAGGTGCAGAACTGGCCAAATCGAAGATCGAGGGGATTACCGCAGAAGCGGAGGTCGGCAAGGTCTATGAAGGCAAGGTTGTACGTTTGCTCGATTTTGGTGCGATTGTAAATATCCTGCCAGGCAAGGATGGCCTGTTGCACATCTCGCAGATTGCCAACGAACGCGTCAATGCGGTATCGGATTATCTGCAGGAAGATCAGACCATTCGTGTCAAGGTTCTTGAAACCGATGACCGGGGCAAGATTCGTTTGAGCATGAAAGCTTTGCTCGAAGAAAAAGTCGAAAGCTGAGAAGATCCAGCATGAAAAAAGGGACGCTCAGCGTCCCTTTTTTTGTCGACACGCGCTCGTGTGCAGAGGGCATTCATGCAGACGGCCGGACTTGAAAAAGAAGGGCTTGCGGCCCGTGTTTGGTTGCCCAGTCATAGGCGTAATCGAAAAAAATCTGCGCATTGAATGGGGTGGAAGAGGAAATGGCTGATCGTTCGCGAAAGCGCGCCACAAAAGGCGTTCAGGGTTTGACCAAACGTCATGCTCTGTGTAGAATCACTTTCTTCTCGGGGTGTAGCGCAGTCCGGTAGCGCGCTTGCTTTGGGAGCAAGATGTCGGGGGTTCGAATCCCTCCACCCCGACCAAGCTCACCCTGAAAGGCCCGGCCGAATCTGCCCGTAGCTCAATTGGATAGAGCACCGGCCTTCTAAGCCGGGGGTTGCAGGTTCGATCCCTGCCGGGCAGGCCATAAAGGTTCAGTGTCGCGGTGAATGCCGAGATGCAGAAAGTGGCGGCATTAGCTCAGTTGGTAGAGCACTGGATTGTGGCTCCAGTTGTCACGGGTTCGATCCCCGTATGTCGCCCCAAAAAATCAAAGACTTACGTCTGGTCATCCATGATCAGGCTTTACGCAGGTAAGCAGATAGCAAGCAAAAGGCCCGCGTCGAGCGGGCCTTTTTGCATGCGCACGCGTGTCCACAGAATTCAGCGGTTTGCAGATTGATGTGCCGAACGGAGACTGCTTTTTCACCCTCCGCCTGTTGTGCAAAACACTGCCGCTCAGGTCGGCGTTTCCCATTCCGGGGATCTGCAGAAATCTGCAGCGGGACGGAAGATGGAAGAGGCTCGTCCGAAGGCTGGGTAGAGA
>DATGNI010000141.1:0-2114 GCA_035306825.1 Azoarcus sp.
CCCTTCAGAAGCGTCGAACGAACACGGCAGCGCGGATGAGCCCGGAAAACGGTCTGTTAATCAGACCGACCAACCAGGCTGACGATCCAATACAGGCAGAAGGGGGCACGCTGCCGAACGTCTCGAGCCCCCTGCATTGACGACGATTTCCTCTCTTGTTGTTCGCGCAGCGCCCAAAACCGCTATTCAACCGTGTGTGCGTGGCTGAATCGATCCATTCCAGGCCCGCAAGAATTCATGCGCTCCATGAAAAAATCCGCAATGTGTTGAAAAAAAGCAGAAGATTTCGATCCGATCAGGTATAATCCGCCCCCTTGCGATGCAAAAGCGTGTTCTCATTTTCGATGGTGGCTCGCTATCGAAAATGAGAGCGCGCTCGATCCGTTTCCGACGGTATCGCTCCGCACTCTCCTCGCTTTACCCTTTCCGGCGCCCTGCCGCATATACATGACTATTTCCAGCTTCAAGGAGCTCGACCTCGGCGCTCCGCTTCTCGCGGCGCTCGACGACGTCGGCTACGAAACCCCTTCTCCAATCCAGGCCGCGTGCATCCCGCCACTGCTGGCCGGCACCGACGTTCTCGGCGAGGCTCAGACCGGAACCGGCAAAACCGCCGCCTTCGCCCTGCCCGCGTTGGCGCGTCTTGATCTTTCCGACAATCGTACGCAAGTGCTGGTGCTCACGCCCACACGCGAACTGGCGATCCAGGTTGCAGAGGCCTTTCAACGCTACGCCAAGCATTTGCCCGGTTTCCACGTGCTGCCGGTCTACGGCGGCCAAAGCTACACCGTGCAACTGCGGCAACTCAAACGCGGCGCACACGTCGTAGTCGGCACACCGGGCCGCTTGATGGATCACATCGAACGCCGCAGTCTTGCCCTCGACAACCTCAAGATGATGATTCTCGACGAGGCGGACGAAATGCTGCGCATGGGTTTCATCGACGATGTCGAATGGATCCTCAGCCGCACGCCGCCCGAGCGTCAGACCGCACTGTTCTCGGCCACCATGCCAGAGCCGATCCGTCGCATCAGCCGCCGCTACCTGCGCGATCCGCAGGAAGTGAAGATCAAGGCCGCGACCGCGACCGTGTCGACCATCACGCAGAAATTCTGCCAGGTTTCCATCGCGCACAAACTCGACGCGCTGACCCGTATTCTCGAAATCGAGGACATGGACGGCGGCATCATTTTCGTGCGCACCAAACGCGCCACCGAAGAACTCGCCGAACGCCTCGAAGCGCGTGGTCACGCTGTAGTCGCACTCAACGGTGACATGACACAGCAGCTGCGCGAACGCGTTGTTGAACAGCTCAAGCGCGGCGCCATCGATCTCATCGTCGCGACGGACGTCGTCGCGCGCGGCCTGGATGTGCCGCGCATCAGTCATGTCATCAACTATGACATCCCTTACGACACCGAAGCCTACGTCCACCGTATCGGACGTACCGGTCGTGCAGGACGTCTTGGCACCGCGATTCTTTTCATCACGCCGCGCGAGCAGCGCATGCTCAAGACCATTGAGCGCGCAACCCGACAAAAGATCGAGCCGCTGCCTTTGCCCTCACGCGAAGCCATCGCCGATCGCCGCGTTGCCTTGTTCCGCGATCAGGTCGAAGAGGTGCTGCAGTCCAACGATCTGGATTTCTTCCGTGAGGTGGTGGCCAATCTCGAAGCCGATGGCATTCACGACCTGCACGATATCGCCGCCGCGCTGGCTTCCCTCGCTCAACGCGATCGCCCCTTGCAACTGCCGCCGTCGAAAGGCCCGGACATTGCGGAACGCAGCCAGGCTCGTAGCGAACGCCCGCCACGCGAGAATCGCGAAAAAATTCTTGATCGCCGCCGTGACTATGCGGACGGGAAGCTTTCACGCTATCGCATCGCGGCCGGCAAGCACCAGCTCATCACGCCCAAAGACATCGTCGGCGCTCTGGCCAACGAAGGTGGCATCGAAAGTCGCTTCATCGGTCAGATCAACCTGTACGAAGATTATTCCATCATCGAGCTACCGGCCGACCTGTCAGAAGGCGTAATCAACACGCTCGCGCGTTTACGCGTTCGTCAGAACATTCTGCATCTACGTCCCGTCACTCCCGATGAAGACGCTCATGC
>DATGNI010000142.1:0-2633 GCA_035306825.1 Azoarcus sp.
ATCTCGTTCGGCCATTGCCTGTCTCCACTGATGCGCGAACGATGCTAACAGCCTTCAGACCTCTGAAGACGCCTCTGCATCCGCTATACTCTTTGGTTTCCTTCGAACAAAACACTCGTCAGATCATGGAACTCGCCAAAAGCTTCGACCCTACCGCCATTGAATCGCGCTGGTACCCGGAATGGGAATCACGCGGTTATTTTGACGCAGGCCTCGATACGGCGAGCCCTAAAGAAGCGTTCTGCATTTTGCTGCCGCCGCCCAACGTCACCGGCACCCTGCATATGGGGCACGGTTTCAATCAGACACTGATGGACAGCCTCACGCGCTATCACCGCATGCGCGGCGCTAACACCCTGTGGCAGCCCGGCACCGACCATGCCGGCATTGCCACGCAGATTGTCGTCGAACGTCAGCTCGATGCACAAGGCATCAGTCGCCATGATCTCGGACGCCAGGCTTTTCTCGACAAGGTGTGGGAGTGGAAGAAGTATTCCGGTGACCACATCACGCGCCAAATGCGCCGCATGGGCACTTCACCGGACTGGAAGCGCGAACGCTTCACGATGGACGAAGGCCTGTCGAAAACCGTCACCGAAACCTTCGTGCGTTTGTACAACGAAGGCCTGATCTATCGCGGCAAACGCCTGGTCAACTGGGACCCGGTGCTCGGCACCGCCGTATCCGATCTGGAAGTAGTTTCCGAGGAAGAGGATGGCAAGCTCTACCATATCCTCTACCCATTCACAGACGGCCCCATAGGCGACCTCCAAGGCCTCACGGTGGCCACCACCCGGCCCGAAACCCTGCTCGGCGATGCCGCGGTGATGGTGCACCCCGAGGACGAGCGCTACGCCCATCTCATCGGCAAAACCGTACGCCTGCCGCTGACCGGACGCGACATTCCGATCATCGCCGATGACTACGTCGACCGTGAATTCGGTACCGGCTGCGTCAAGGTCACGCCGGCGCACGATTTCAACGACTATGCGGTCGGTCAGCGTCACGGCCTGGACATGATCGTGATCCTTACGCTGGAAGGGACGATTCCGGCGCAGGCTGAAGTGCTCGACACGCACGGTCAGAAACGCGGCACGATCACCCTGCCGGAAGATCTCGCCGGCCTGGACCGTATCCCTGCGCGCGATCAAACCGTGGCCGGGCTCGAAGCGGAAGGACTGCTGGTCAAGGTTGATCCGCACAAACTCATGGTGCCGCGCGGCGATCGCACCAATGTGGCCATCGAGCCGATGCTTACCGATCAGTGGTTCGTCGCCATGAGCAAACCCGGCGCGGACGGCAAGAGCATTACCCAGAAAGCGCTCGACGTTGTCGCTTCGGGCGAGATCAAGTTCTATCCGGAAAACTGGGTCAACACCTACAACCAGTGGCTCAACAATATCCAGGACTGGTGCATATCGCGTCAGCTGTGGTGGGGGCATCAAATTCCCGCCTGGTACGCCACTGAAGGCGACACGCGCCGCGTCTGGGTCGCCCACGATGAAGCCGAAGCCAGGGCATGTGCCGCACAAGACGGCTATACCGGCGCACTTGAACGCGATGAAGACGTTCTCGACACCTGGTATTCGTCCGCCCTGTGGCCCTTCTCGACGTTGGACTGGACCGCTGAATGGCCGGAAAAATCAAACGACGCACTGGATCTTTACCTGCCCTCCACCGTGCTGGTGACCGGCTTTGACATCATTTTCTTCTGGGTGGCCCGCATGGTCATGATGACCACGCACATCACCGGCAAGATTCCGTTCAAACACGTTTATGTGCACGGCCTGATCCGCGACGGCGAAGGCCAGAAAATGTCCAAGTCCAAGGGCAATGTGCTCGACCCGATCGACCTGATCGACGGTATCGGCATCGATGAGCTGGTGGAAAAGCGCACCTTCGGCCTGATGAATCCCAAACAGGCCCAAAGCATCGAGAAGAAAACGCGCAAGGAATTCCCCGAGGGGATTCCCGCTTTTGGCACCGACGCGTTGCGCTTCACCTACGCCAGCCTTGCCAGCCCCGGGCGCGACATCAAGTTCGATCTGTCGCGTTGCGAAGGCTACCGGAATTTCTGCAACAAGCTGTGGAACGCCTCCCGCTTCGTACTGATGAACTGCGAAGGACAGGATTGCGGCCTCGAGCCCCACTCTGCCGAGCAGTGCACGCCGGGCGGCTATCTGGATTTCTCCTTCATCGACCGCTGGATCGTGTCACGTCTGCAGCGTGTTGAGGCAGAAGTCGAGAAACAATTTGCCGACTATCGTTTCGACCTGGTCGCCAAAGCCATATATGAATTTGTCTGGGATGAATATTGCGATTGGTACGTCGAACTCGCCAAAGCGCAGATTCAGAACGGCAACGCCGCCCAACAACGGGCCACGCGTCGCACCCTGCTGCGCATACTCGAAGCGGTGCTGCGTTTGGCCCATCCACTGATCCCGTTCATCACCGAAGAACTGTGGCAGACGGTTGCGCCGCTGGCAGGGCGCAAAGACAGTGACAGCATCATGTGCGCCGCGTACCCGCAAGCCGATCTGACACGTATCGACGAAGCCGCCGAAGCACGCATGGCCGAACTGAAAGCCATGATTCACGCTTGCCGCAATCTGCGGGGTGAAATGAACATCTCC
>DATGNI010000143.1:0-4121 GCA_035306825.1 Azoarcus sp.
CGTGCGGCTTGCTGAAACTCTTCGCCGATATACATTTCCAACCACGCCTTGTAGGGGTTGCCTTCAAGCCTGGTTTCCGGCTGCTTCACCAACCAGGCGGCAATTTCGGCGTAGCCAATCATGCAGGGCGACAACGCGACGTGGAGATCGAGCAGATCTCCGCGGCTCCCGGTGTCGAGCACATAACGGGTATAGGCCAGCGTGGCGCGCGACTCCGGCAGCGCGGCAAGCTGCTCTTCGGTGATGCCCCATTCGCGGCAATATTCGATGTGCAGGGAAAGTTCCAGATCGAGAATGGCCTTGAGCCCTTCTCCGCCACGGCGCAGATCAGACAGCGTGGCACTTTTGTACGCAGCCAGCGCATACGCACGAGCGAAGTGGATGAGAAAGAGGTAATCCTGCTGAAGATAATGACGAAACGCTTCAGCGGGCAACGTCCCGGCGCCAAGCTGACGCACGAAATCATGCTTGCAATAGGCTTCCCATGAAGTCTTGCTACGCACCTTGAGATCATCAAAACGATAAGCCATTGTTCCCTCCCGGAACCTCACAGCAAAAAACCGCCCAGCGGCGGCTTTAACTTTTAATGTTGAGGGCGCGGTGTTTTACCTTGCGCCCGGAATCCATGCCAGCGCCTGTTGGTCTGCCAGCATTGTCAGACGAGCCTTTGACCGTATTCCATTGCGCGTGCGCACGCAAGCCATTGCCGGGCCGCGGGCGCGCCGATGGCGTTGCAACGGCCCGCCCAGCCACGCCTTCCTGCGGATTTTCTCGATGTGAGGGCGTTGTACCGAGCGCACAAACCTCACGCCCGGAATATCGCCACACAGTTTTTGAAACGCCCGCTGCGGTCCGTTTCTGTATAGTCAGCTCAAACTCCACTCGTGACCATACGGATAACGGATGCAGACGCCAAACACTCATCAGTTCAGTTTCCTCGCCCTGGTCGCGCTGGTCTCGGCAGCCTTTATCTGGCTTCTGCTGCCCTTCTATGGCGCCCTGCTGTGGGCGGCCATTCTTGCCACCCTGTTCCATCCGCTGCAACGCCGACTGGTGCGCCAGCTGGACGGTCGTCGCACCCTGGCGGCGGCGCTCAGCGTGTTGGCGTGCGTGTGTATTGTGCTCATTCCGGGCTCGATCCTGCTTTCATCGCTGGTGGTTGAAGCGGCCGATTTTTATGACCGGCTCGATACGCGCCAGGGCAATCTCTCCGGCATCGTGGCCCAGACGTATGCCGCCCTGCCCTCTCCCGCAACCAATCTGCTCGTCTCACTGGATTTGAATGATCCGGCTGAAATCGAGGCGCGCCTGAGAGCCGTTCTGTCTCAATCGTCCCAATTCATCGCCACTCAGTTGTTGAGCATTGGGCAAGGCACGGCACGGTTTCTGGTGGATGTGGGGGTCATGCTGTACGTGCTGTTCTTTCTCTTTCGCGACGGCACCCGACTCACGCGCCTGATGCGCGATGCGGGCCCGCTCAGCACCCGTCACATGGACCGCTTCATGAGCAAATTCAGCCAGGTGGCGCAGGCGACGGTACGCGGCAATTTCATCATCGGTCTGATCCAGGGCGTCATTGGCGGTCTGACTTTCTGGCTGCTGGGTGTTGAGGCCGCGTTGCTCTGGGGTGCGGTGATGGGCGTATTGTCACTGTTGCCGGCCATCGGCAGCTTTCTGATCTGGGGGCCGGTAGGCCTGTACATGCTGATGACCGGCGATTACGTGAAAGGCGCGATCCTGCTCGCGGTAGGCACGCTCATTATCAGCATGGTCGACAATCTCCTGCGCCCCGCCCTGGTAGGCAAGGAGTTGCAGTTACCGGATTACGTTGTATTGGTGTCCACGCTCGGCGGCCTGACCTTGTTTGGCATCAACGGCTTCGTGATTGGTCCGTTGATCGCAGCCTTGTTCGTGACCGTGTGGGCACACCTTGCCGAAGAAAAACAAGTCCAGCCCTGAGCCGCAGCGAACCTTCCAGCGTGCAGCAATCTTGCGGCGACGCGGACGAAACGGCTTTCCGCAGAACCCTTACGGTAAAGGCGCGACACTTGCGCCAGCCCGTTCGCGGACCCTCGTATTTCGCCACAAAAGACTGACAGCCCTCACACAACCGATACCGATGGTTTGCGCGACGAAAGCGAAAATGCGGATGCGTGCCAACGAGGACGATGCGTGGAGGAAGGCGCGTGGATATTGGAGCAGAATTGGAGCAAACCCGGTCGGATTTTGCTCCATTTTGCCGCAGCTCAGATCGTAAGTGCTTGATCTGGCTAAAAAGAAGTGGTCGGGGAAAGAGGATTCGAACCTCCGGCCCCTGCGTCCCGAACGCAGTGCTCTACCAGGCTGAGCTATTCCCCGACACAGGGTTTTTGACAGTCAATAATCTCTCTCGACTGCAAAGGAGGGCAATTCTAGCAACGGCTCTCGAAAAAGGGAAGGGGGCAAAACGGAAATCGCTTCGACGGCCCGTTGGGCTTCGATCCGCGCGAATTCGCGCGAGGCGTCGAGCGCGCCATTTTCACCGATGATGCGCAAAACGTCGCTGAACGCCGTACGGTCACCCTTTTCGATGGCCTGACGGATGCACGCGGCATCTTCCGGCGTACCGTTTTGCATGGCGAGGATCAAGGGCAGCGTGGGTTTCCCTTCGGCCAGATCGTCGCCCAGATGCTTGCCGGTGGTGGCTTCTTCCGAGGAGTAATCGAGCACGTCGTCCACAATCTGGAAGGCGGTGCCCAGATGCATGCCGTAGGCGGCCATCTGTTCTTCGGTTTGCTGGTCCATGCCACCCAGAATGGCCCCGAGCCGCGCGGCGGCCTCGAACAGTTTGGCCGTTTTATAGTGAATCACGCGCAGATAGGCGGCCACGTCGACATCCGCGTTGCCGCAGTTCAGCAGTTGCAGCACTTCGCCTTCGGCAATGATGTTGGTCGCGTCCGCGAGCACTTCCATGACGCGCATCTCACCCACGCCCACCATCATCTGGAAGGCACGCGAATAGAGAAAATCACCCACCAGCACGGACGCGGCGTTGCCGAACATGGCGTTGGCGGTTTCACGCCCGCGACGCAGGTCCGACTCATCCACCACGTCATCGTGCAACAAGGTGGCGGTGTGGATGAATTCAACCACTGCGGCCAGTTCATGGTGCGCCGTGCCGCGATAGCCCGCCGCGCCGGCACACATCAGCAGGAGCGCCGGACGCAGGCGTTTGCCGCCACTGCCAATGATGTATTCCGCAACCTGATTGACGAGAACGACTTCGGATTGCAGGCGTTCGCGAATGACTCCGTCGACCGCCTGCATGTCAGCGGCGATTGGAGCGAAAAGTTGCTGAATCTTCAAAGTGCGGCCCGCGCATAAAAGTGTGGATGGTAGGGGGCGCCTCGGGGCTGCGTCAAGCTGACCGCGCGAGAAAACCCGACTTCAGGAAAAGGCCGAATGTGCCGTTATAGCGTGCATGACTCCCGACATTTGCCGGTTGACCCCATGCGCATGCGCCTTTATTTCCTGATCCTGTTCAGCTTTCCCCTGCTCGCCGGGTGCGATTTTCTGTACGACGTGCTCGATGTTCCCCAGCCGGAACAACGGGCGGCCGTGCTTGAAGCCGAAGGACGCGCTGTGGGCGGCGGTTGCCGTCATTCCGGGCGGGCACTGGAAGACTGCTACGCCCTTAATCAGGGCGTTTCAAAATCTGCCATTTTTGACGGCTGGCGCGCGATGAATGACTACATGCGCGAACATGGCATCGACGAAGTCCCCGTCCAGCGCGCAACGCGACCGGACAGCGGCCGACTCACCGCCATCGAAAACGTCGAGCCGGGCACGTAATGCACGCCTTCCTGCGGGACGCAGAATAAACGGCCATCCAGCGGCGACACCTCCGCGTGGCCCGTCAAAAAGGCGCGTCTGGAAGCCGCCCCTTCGCAGTCGCACTAAAACCTTGTTTTGTGGGCAGATTCAAACCACGTATCATCCGCACACTTTCCACCATCCTACAAGCCGCCCCCGATGAGCCGTGACATTCCCCCCGCCCCGCCAGCCGCTCTCGCCTGGGGGCTGATCGCGCTTTGTCGCGCCGGCTTCGAAAAGGAAACCGCCGCAGAACTCGACCGTTTTTC
>DATGNI010000144.1:0-4829 GCA_035306825.1 Azoarcus sp.
CACGCGTGGCACGCGGCGCATCGGCTGGTTTTTCTCGACATTGCCACGCCGGCACCGCTTGCCGTGATCGAAGAGCGCGTCGGTCCGTTGCGGCGCCGCGCATACTTCATTACCGTGCACTGCCCCGGTCCCAATCTGCTCGAATTGCTCGACCCATTGCAGCCGCCGCCGGACGCTATTGCCGCCGCTTTGGTCACCACCTTTCAACGCCTGTTCGACGCACGGATCACACACGGTGATCTGAAAGCCACCAACCTGTTGTGGCACAGCGGGCGGATATTCCTGATCGATCTGGATGCCACCACCGCGCATCCATCCGGACAGTCTTTCGCCGCCTCCTGGGCGCGTGACCGCGCACGCCTGTTGCGCAACTGGCCGGAAGACAGTGCGCTGTCAAAATGGATCGATCAGAATATTCCGCTGGCGAGGTAATCAAAGCGAGCGTGCCGCCCGATCGGCAGCAAGTGCCGGTGTTCGCCCCTCAGGTGTTTTCGAACTGCATCGCATACAACCGGGCGTAATGGCCGTCGAGGGTGAGCAATTCCGCATGGGTGCCGCGTTCGACGATGCGCCCTTGATCCATCACCAGAATGAGATCGGCTTTTTCGATGGTCGACAGACGGTGTGCGATGACGAGCGTGCTGCGTCCTGTCATCACGTGATCGAGCGCCGCCTGAATATGACGCTCGGACTCGGTATCCAGCGCCGAAGTGGCCTCGTCGAAAATCAATATGGGCGCATCCTTGAGGATGGCGCGGGCAATCGCGAGGCGCTGTCGCTGACCGCCGGACAGCAGGACACCGTTCTCCCCCACCAGGGTGTCAAAACCCTCCGGCAGCCGTTCAATGAATTCGCGCGCATAGGCGGCCTCTGCGGCACGTTCGATATCTTCACGCGGCGCACCGGCAAGATCGCCGTAGGCAATGTTGTTGGCGATCGTATCGTTGAACAGCGAGACCTGCTGGCTGACCAGGGCGATGTGGCTGCGCAGATTACGTAATCGATACTCTTCGACCCTGACCCCATCGACGAGGATTTCACCGTGCTCGTGGCGATAAAAACGCGGAATCAGGTTGGCAAGCGTGGATTTTCCGCTGCCTGAACGCCCCACCAACGCCACCATCTGTCCCGGCTGGATGGTGAAATCAATGCCGTCCAGCACGGTGGCATCGCTGTCGGGATAACGGAAGCTGAGATCGCGCACCTCAATGTGGCCACGGATACGCTCGCGCTCTACCGTGCCAAGATCCGGCTCAACCGGCTGATCCAGTTGCTCGAAGATACTCTCCGCGCCCGCCAGACCTTTCTGAATCGTGGCACTCACTTCCGACAATTGGCGGATCGGCTTCGGTAACAGACCGGCCGCTGTGATGTAGGCCACCAGGTCGCCCACCGTGGCATCGCCGCGCAGCCACAGCACCAGAAACAGCACGACGGCCATTGCGCTGAAGGTGACAAGCTGCAGCATCGGTGTGAACACCGCGCCAATCTTCACCATCTTCAGCTGCCTGCGCATGTTGTCGCTGCTCGCCTTGCGAAAGCGGTCGGACTCGTAGTGCTCACCGCCGAAGCTGCGTACCACGCGATACCCCTGGATGGTCTCCGACGCCACATGCGTGACATCGCCCATCGCGGCTTGAATCTTGCGGCTTTGTTTGCGGAATTTCCGGCTCGCGCTATTCACCATCGCGCCAATTACCGGCAGGATCAGAATCATCACCAAAGTGAGCTTCCAGTTCATCCACAGCAAGTAGAGGAACAGGAAGATGACGGTCAGCCCTTCGCGCACGATGGTCTTGATCGCATCGGTCGCGGCGCCGGTGACCATGGTCACGTTGTAGGTGATGCGTGAGATCAGGTGGCCGGAACTGTTCGCGTCAAAATAACGGTTGGGCAACTGCAACAGACTGTCGAACAAGGCTCGACGCAGGCTGTCCACGAGGCCCAGCGAAACGCGCGAAAGATAATAGTGACCGAGGTAGGAGCCGATACCGCGCCACGCGGCCACCGCGACCAGCATCAAGGGTGCGGCATAGAGCAGGTCCATGCCGTCGAACAACGGCAGACCCCGCACGATCGCCGCATCCGGATCGGTCAGGCCGTCGACGAAATATTTGAGTATCCCCGCCATCATCGGCTGCGATGAGGCGAAGATCATGAAACCGACCAGACTCACCAGAAACCAGCCGACGAACGGACGGACGTAGCTCAGCAACCTCAGGTACAACCTGAGGGAGGAGGTACTGGCGATCTCTTCGGTCCGCGAGGATGGCTCCTTGAAGGCGCTCATGGTGCGGCGGATGTTAGCATGCCGAGCAAGCGGGCCCACGCGGAATTACAGAATGTCGAAAATGCATTCAGGCGGCAATCAGTCCGCGCATTTTTTGCATGGCGCGGGCCTCAATCTGTCGGATACGTTCGGCCGACACACCGTATTCGGCCGCCAGTTCATGCAACGTGGGGCCTTTGTCTTCGACCAGCCAACGGCGGCTGACGATATCGCGGCTGCGGTCGTCAAGACTCTTCAGCGCGGAATGCAGTCCTTCGTCGGACAGACGCGCCTCCTCGGCCATCTCCAGCGCTTCGGATGGCTCGGCATGCGGATCGGGCAGATAGGCGATGGGCGCAAAAGCGTCGTCCTCGTCATCGTTGCCCCCCTCAAGCGGCACATCACGCCCGGACAGGCGGGTTTCCATCTCGACCACTTCTTCCGGCTTTACGCCAAGCTGTTCGGCGACTTCTTCAATTTCGGCGCGGTTGAGGGCACCGAAACCCGGCTTCATGCTGCGCAGGTTGAAAAACAGCTTGCGCTGCGCCTTGGTGGTGGCGATCTTCACGAGGCGCCAGTTCCGCACGATGTATTCGTGAATTTCGGCCTTGATCCAGTGAATCGCGAACGACACCAGGCGCACGCCGCGATCCGGATCGAAACGTTTGACCGCCTTCATCAGGCCGATGCTCCCTTCCTGAATCAGGTCGGCATGTGGCAGGCCGTAACCGAGATAGCCGCGCGCGATCGCGACCACCAGGCGAAGGTGCGACATCACCATCCGACGAGCTGCCGCCACATCCCCTTCGTCGCGTAACCGGGTCGCCAACGTGCGTTCCTCCTGCTCGGTGAGCAGCGGAATACGTTGTACGGCCTGAATATACTGATCGATGCTGCCCGTCGCGGCAGGCATCGGAAGCGTCATGGCTTGCGTCATGTTTGGAGTCCTCCCATGTGCGATTTTAGCACTCACAGTATAAGAGTGCTAATTCCGGGCCAAGTTCCTCTACACGAGGTAAAATGTCTGGATATTGAGCCCCCGCCCCGGCGGGCTCGACGTGGATCGAAAACGATGATTTCGGGAACCCGGCTCATCGACATCGCGGATCTGCGTTTTCGCCGCCGACCGCGCACCACGTTCTGGCGGACGCGTAATCTACGGCATATCGAAAGCCAGCCAGGACCTCCGTGGATCGACCGCTCGACGGTTCTCTCCCGGCATCCACAATCCGGCGATTCTCCTCAGCATCCGTCATAATCAAGCCTTTTAACCCCGCCTCGATCCAATGTCGTCACAAGTCCGCTCAGAATTCCTGCAAGCCATCCTGGCGTCTGTACTGCGAGGACGCCTGTTCCTGCGCGAGGGTCATCTGCCCCCCGCAGGACATCGCGTGCATGACGGTTTCGCCGGCGTGGGCGTGGCCACTGCACCCGATCCGGCGACCGATGCAGCCATTCTCAGCGCACTCGAAGAACTCGGTGTGCGCCGCGTGCGTCTCGATTTCAGCTACGGTGATCTCGACAATCATGTCGCGCGCTTCCTGGATGCATTGATCGAGCACGGTTTCGATGTGTGGCTGCATCTTGTGCAACCTGCCGACGCCGCCCAACACATGGGCACTCAAGCGGCGCGCACCGAATGGGCGGAGTTCGTGGATACGACGCTCGCGCGGTGGGGCGAACGAATCGACCTTGTCGAAATTGGCAGCACGGTCAATCGCAAACGCTGGGCCGGTTACGATCTCGACGGTTTTCTGGCTGCGTGGGACATCGGCTGGCGCGCGGCGCGCAAACACGGCCTCACCCTTGCCGGGCCCAGCGTGACCGATTTCGAGCCCTTGTGGAACATCGGCCTGCTCGCATTGCTGAAAAAACGCGACCAATTGCCCGATCTGCACAGCAATAACCTGTTCTCCGAACGTTGCACCGAACCCGAACGCTGGGATCACAAGATTCTTGGTCACGCCCTCGCGCCGCTGGTGCGTTTCAACCTGATCCGCAAGGCACGCCTGCTCGCCCGCCTGAGCGCCGAGGCCGGGGTGCCGCGTCTGGCCTCGCCAGCGTCTTTTTGGACCTTGCCGCGGATTGAACGTTTGCTGCCCGACAGTGAACTCAAGCAGGCCGATTATCTGGCCCGTCATGCAATTTTGTGCGCGGCTTCCGGTGCGCTGGAAAACGCATTCTGGGGGCCGTTAATCTGTCATCGAGAAGGATTGATCGACGACGCGCATACGCCCTACCCAAAACTCGAACGCATCACGCATTACGTCTCGATCGAGGGTGCAATATCGGATTTTCGCAAACGCCCGGCCTTCGCTGCATTGGCCGCGTTCAACCGCCTGATCCCCGGCGGCCTCTACACCGGCCGTCTGAACACCGGACAGGGCCTGGAAATGCATGGCTTCGAACGCGACGGCCAACGCATTCACGCGCTGTGGACCATCAACGCCCGCGCCGCCGCGCTATGTGACCTCTATCCGCCCGAAACGCTCGCAGCCGCTCAGTGGCAAGACGGTTACGGCCAACCATTGGACGAAACCCCCACCCTGGTCACCGAGAC
>DATGNI010000145.1:0-2158 GCA_035306825.1 Azoarcus sp.
CAGTCGGCCCGGCAATGCCCGCGCCGCAAGCGTCAAGATTGCCGACCGCCTCGACGCCGGCGCAACGGTAGCGCTGTTTCCCGAAGGCACCACCACCGACGGCAGTCACGTCCTGCCCTTTCATAGCGCCTTGCTGCAACCCGCTCTCGATGCCCAGCGGCCGGTTCAATCGCTTGCGTTACGTTATCTCGACGCCACCGGCCAGCCCACCACCGCGCCCGCCTATTGGGGCGACATGTCGCTGGCTGAATGTCTCAGAAACATTCTTTCGGCGCGCTCGCTGATCGCCGAAGTCATCGTGCAGCCGCCGCTGGCCACCGATGCCATTCCGGGGCGTCGCACCCTCGCCGCAACGCTGCACGCACAGATTGCGGCCGAAGTCATCGGGCAGGCGGCTACAGCCCCGCCTCCTGAAACACCTCGCCATCTTCAAGCCGCATTACGGTGAGCTCGCCCCCCCACACGCAACCCGAATCCAGTGCGATCAAGCCCGGCGCGCAATAAAAGCCCAGCGCAGACCAGTGCCCGCAGACGATCGTATGCCCTGCCCACGCCGGTTTCGGCGCCTGAAACCAGGGCAGCATGCCCTCCGGCGCACGCGACGGTTCTCCTTTGGCCGACAACGACAATCGTCCCTCCGGCGTGATGAAGCGCATCCGCGTCATCGCGTTCACCACAAACCGCAGACGCGCCCAGCCGCTCAATTTCTCTTTCCAGCGAGCCGGCTTGTCACCCTGAAGATGTTGCAGAAACGCGTATTGCTCGGGCCCGCGCAAGGCCGCCTCAACCTCGCGTCCCAGGCTCGCCGCCTGAGGCACATCCCATTGCGGCACCAGGCCCGCATGAACCAGCACGCGGCCCGCCTCAACGTGAATCAACGGACGGTGCGCAAGCCAGTCGAGCAGTTCTTCGCGGTCCGACGCGGCGAGCAAATCGGCGCAGGTATCGCCTTGCCCGTAACGCGCCAGCCCCGCAGCCACCATCAACAGATAGAGATCGTGATTGCCGAGGACGCACACCGCCGCCGCGCCCAGCTTTTTTACCTTGCGCACCACTTCCAGCGAGTGCGGGCCTCGATTGACGAGGTCGCCCACAATCCACAACCGATCCTTGGCGGGGTCGAAACGGATCCGATCAAGCAGTCTGGAAAATGGCGTGTAGCAGCCCTGAATGTCGCCGATTGCGTAGGTCGCCATACGAATCCTTGCTCAGCAGTTGTAGTAGTCGCGATACCACGCGACAAAACGCTCTACTCCCACCGGCACCGGCGTGGCCGGAGCGAAACCCACCCAATCCGCCAATTCAGCCGTGTCAGCGCAGGTTGCCGGCACGTCGCCGTCTTGCAACGGCAGAAAATTCTTGGTCGCCTCCCGCCCAAGGCAGCTCTCGATCGCACCGATGAAATCCATCAACGGCACCGGAGAATGGTTGCCGATATTGAATACCCGATACGGTGCCGCCGAGCGCGCCGGATCCGCACTCACGGCATCGTAGGTCGGGTTCGGCTGCGGTGCACGGTCGAGCACCCGCACCACCCCTTCGACGATATCGTCGATATACGTGAAGTCGCGTCGCATGTTGCCATGGTTGAAAACATCAATCGGGCGCCCCTCGAGGATCGCCGAAACGAACAGGAACAGCGCCATGTCGGGCCGCCCCCACGGGCCATAGACCGTGAAAAAGCGCAGCCCCGTGGTCGGCAAACCGAACAAATGGCTATAGGTGTGCGCCATCAGTTCATTGGCCTTCTTCGTCGCGGCATACAGGCTGACCGGATGATCAACGCTGTCATGTTCGGAGAACGGCATTTTCTCGTTGCCGCCATACACGCTTGAACTGCTGGCATAGGCAAGATGCGCCACACTGTTGTGGCGACAGCCTTCCAGTATGTTCATGAAGCCCACCAGATTGCTGTCGACATACGCGTGCGGATTTTGCAGTGAATACCGCACCCCGGCCTGTGCCGCAAGATGCACGACGCGATCGAAACCTTCCTCCGCGAACAGCCGCTCCATGCCGTCACGATCCCCCACATCCATGCGCACGAAACGAAATTTCGCGTGTGCAGCGAGACGCGCCAAACGCGCCTCTTTCAGCTTCGGATCGTAATAATCGTTCAGGTTGTCGAGACCGAGCACCTCATCGCCGCGCGCCAGCA
>DATGNI010000146.1:0-3091 GCA_035306825.1 Azoarcus sp.
CCGCACGACGGACGTGACGGGTTCGATTACGCTTCCGGAAGGCACCGAGATGGTGATGCCGGGCGACAACGTTGCGATGACGGTGAAGCTGATTGCGCCGATCGCGATGGAAGAGGGTCTGCGCTTTGCGATTCGCGAAGGTGGTCGTACCGTGGGTGCGGGCGTGGTCTCCAAAGTCATCGAGTAATCGTAAATATTGTTTCGAAGGGGCCCGCGTGCGGGCATCCCTTGTAGTCTCTGTCGCAGGGGCATAGCTCAACTGGCAGAGCGTCGGTCTCCAAAACCGAAGGTTGGGGGTTCGATTCCCTCTGCCCCTGCCATTGTTTTCCGTAACTGAGATCCTGATGGCCGATAAGATCAAGATTGTGCTGGCGTTGGCCCTACTGGGGGCTGGAATCGCTGGCTTCTACGCATTGTCGGAGCAGGCTCTCGTGGTGCGGGTGTTGTGCGTGCTCGGTGGTGTCGGGGCCGCTGTTGCCGTGGCGATGACCTCGGCTCCAGGGCGGCGCTTCGCCGGGTTTTCCCGCGAATCAATCAACGAGGCCCGCAAGGTCGTTTGGCCGACGCGTAAGGAAACCATACAGAGCACCGGCATGGTGTTCGCGTTCGTCGTCGTGATTGCGATTTTTCTGTGGCTGACCGATAAGGGCCTGGAGTGGGTGTTGTACGACCTGGTTCTGGGGTGGAAATAAGTTTATGGCCAAGCGCTGGTACGTCATACACGCCTATTCGGGCTTCGAAAAGTCCGTCCAACGTGCGCTGATTGAGCGCATCAATCGTGCCGAGATGGAGGATATGTTCGGTCAGATCCTCGTTCCGGTCGAAGAGGTCGTCGAAATGAAAGGCGGCCAGAAAAGCATCTCCGAGCGCAAGTTTTTTCCAGGGTACGTGCTCGTCGAGATGGAGATGGATGATGACAGCTGGCATCTGGTGAAGTCTACGCCCAGAGTCACCGGCTTCGTTGGAGGGTCGGGTAACAAGCCGACGCCGATCAGCGAAAAGGAAGTCGAAAAGATCATGACCCAGATGCAAGAGGGCGTGGAAAAGCCGCGCCCGAAAGTGCTCTGGGAACTTGGCGAGGCCGTGCGGGTCAAGGAAGGTCCGTTTACGGATTTTCACGGCAACGTGGAAGACGTCAATTACGAAAAGAGCAAGCTGCGCGTGTCGGTGACCATTTTTGGTCGGGCTACGCCGGTGGAGCTGGATTTCGATCAGGTCGAGAAGACCTGATCAAGGGGGTGCCCTTTTGGGCGCCTCTTGCCCGTTCGAGGGCTGAAGAGGAGCGTCGGTCTGTGCTGGCGCGTTCGTACTCACACTAGGAGATTGTCTCAGTGGCAAAGAAAATCATTGGTTACATTAAACTGCAGATCCCTGCAGGCAAAGCGAACCCGAGTCCCCCGGTGGGGCCGGCGTTGGGTCAGCGCGGCCTGAATATCATGGAGTTCTGCAAGGCGTTCAACGCGAAGACTCAAAGCCTGGAGCCGGGTCTGCCGATTCCGGTGGTGATTACCGCGTACGCCGACAAGAGCTTTACCTTCATCACGAAGACGCCCCCCGCTTCGATCTTGCTTAAAAAGGCGGCCAAGTTGCAAAAAGGTTCAGCCCGTCCGCATAGCGACAAAATTGCCTCGTTGACGCGCGCTCAGCTTGAAGAGATTGCAACCACCAAGAAGCCGGATCTGACTGCTGCGGACATGGATGCAGCGGTGCGTACGATCGCCGGCTCTGCGCGCAGTATGGGCATCACCGTGGAGGGGGTTTGAACATGGCTAAGCTTTCCAAACGCGTTCGGGCGGCACGCGAAAAAATTGACCGTGTCCGTCTTTATCCGGTCAATGAAGCGCTTGAGCTGGTCAAAGAGTGCGCGACCGCGAAGTTCGACGAATCGATCGATCTCTCCGTTAATCTGGGGATTGATGCACGTAAATCCGATCAGCTTGTGCGCGGCTCGGTCGTGCTGCCGGCGGGAACCGGGAAGAGTGTTCGCGTCGCGGTCTTCGCCCAGGGCGATAAGGCTGAGTTGGCCAAGGCTGCGGGTGCGGATGTGGTCGGTTTTGATGATCTGGCCGCTGAAGTGAAGAGTGGCACCATCGATTTCGATCTGTGTATCGCAACGCCGGACGCAATGCGCGTGGTCGGTCAGCTGGGGCAGATTCTGGGTCCGCGCGGCCTGATGCCGAACCCGAAAGTCGGGACGGTGACGATGGACGTCGAGACGGCGGTTAAGAATGCCAAGGCCGGTCAGGTTCAATACCGTACCGACAAGGCGGGCATCGTGCATGCCACCGTTGGCCGCGCATCGTTCAGCGCTGAACAGCTGCTCGAGAACGTGAATGCGTTGGTCGAGGCGCTGGTCAAGGCCCGTCCGGCTGCGGCGAAAGGTGTGTATCTGCGCCGCGTTGCGGTGACCAGCACGATGGGTGTCGGTCTGAAAATTGACCCGACGACGGTCAACGTCGCTTGAGGGTATGGACGGCATGCGCCGTCCAAGGAACTTTGGGCTGTCGCCTTCGGGCGGCAGGTTGTCAAAGACCGCAGGGGGTCTTCGGGCCTTAAACCGCGATGTGTTGCGGCCCCGCGTAGATGGCGTAACCCGAAACAGGATGAGTGGTTGTTGCCCCGGCGACAACCGGACTCCTGATAACGGTCGCCGTAGTTGTCCGCTCCGGTTTTTCGGGCGGATGTTTCAACAAAAGGGAGATGACCTTGGGTCTCAATCTTGATAGCAAGAAGGCAGTCGTTGCCGAGGTGTCCGCGCAGCTCGCGAACGCCCAGGTGGTGGTTGTCGCTGAGTACCGTGGTCTCGAAGTTGGGCAGATCACCGAGCTGCGTGCCAAGGCTCGCCAGTCCGGTATCTACCTGCGCGTGCTGAAAAACAGCCTTGTCCGTCGTGCCGTTGAAGGTACGCCGTTCGAAGGCCTGACGGAACAGATGGTTGGTCCGCTGATCTACGGAATTTCCGAAGATCCAGTGGCGCCGGCCAAGGTTCTGCAGGAATTTTCGAAAGGCAACGACAAGCTGGTGATCAAGTGCGGTGCGATGCCGAACCACGTCATGGATGCCTCGGGTGTCAAGGCGTTGGCGTCGCTGC
>DATGNI010000147.1:0-18925 GCA_035306825.1 Azoarcus sp.
TTGCGCCCATCGTGTCTGGCCGCAAAGGTGAACAGAGTGACCTGTTCGCCGAATTGCGAGCGCAGGGATTCGTACGCGTGCGTGTCGATGGCGAAACCTTCGACCTGGACCCCCTCCCGACACTGGAGAAGGGCCGTCGCCACACGGTTGAAGTCATCATCGATCGCCTGAAGGTACGGCCGGACCAGCGCGGACGCATTGCCGAATCGTTCGAAACCGCTCTGCTTCACGCCGAAGACCGTGCCATCGCTGTCGATATTGACAGCGGACAGGAATATCTGTTTTCGGCGCGCTTTGCCTGTCCGGCGTGTAGCTACGCGCTGGCGGAGCTGGAACCGCGCCTGTTTTCATTCAACAATCCGGTCGGAGCCTGTTCGCAATGCGACGGTCTCGGCCTCGTCGAGTTTTTTGACCCGGCGCGCGTAGTCGCTCATTCGGAATTATCCCTCGCCTCAGGCGCAATCCGCGGCTGGGACAAACGCAACCAGTTCTACTTTCAGATGCTCACCGGGCTGGCGTTGCATTACGGCTTTGACGTTGACACGCCTTTCGAAGAATTACCGGAATCGATCCGCGAAACCGTTTTGCACGGCTCGGGCAGCGAGAAGATCACCTTCCGCTATTTTTCTGACAACGGTCGTCTGGTATCGAAGGAACACCCGTTCGAAGGCATCATTCCAAACCTCGAACGACGCTACCGTGAAACCGACTCGACCGCCGTACGCGATGAGCTCACCAAATATCGCGCAATTCGTGCCTGCCCATCCTGCAACGGCGCCCGCCTCCGCGCTGAAGCCCGTCATGTTCTGATTGGCGACCAGCCCATTAACGTCGTCGCGGCCATGCCGCTGACCGCGTGCAAACAATTCTTCGAGACGCTCAAACTGGACGGCCACCGCGCGCTGGTCGCAGAAAAGATCGTGCATGAAATCAGCAGCCGGCTCGGCTTCCTGATTGATGTCGGTCTGGGCTATTTGTCGCTCGACCGCGCGGCGGACACCCTCTCCGGTGGCGAAGCGCAGCGCATCCGCCTGGCGAGCCAGATTGGCTCGGGTTTGACGGGTGTGATGTACGTGCTCGACGAACCCTCGATCGGCCTGCATCAACGTGACAACGACCGTCTGCTCGAAACATTGCGTCGACTGCGTGACCTGGGCAATACGGTCATTGTCGTTGAGCACGACGAAGACGCCATTCGCGCCGCCGATCACGTAATTGACATGGGGCCCGGTGCAGGGGAACACGGAGGGAAAATCGTTGCTTCCGGCACCCCGGCCGAGATCATCAACGCGCCCGACTCCCTCACCGGAGCATACCTGTCCGGCCGACTTCGCATTGCGGTGCCGAAACAACGCACGGCATCCGATCCCGCACGCATGCTGCGCCTGACCGGTTGCTGCGGCAACAACCTGAAAAACGTGACGCTGGAAATCCCGTGCGGACTGCTCGTCTGCATCACTGGCGTATCCGGCTCGGGAAAATCAACGCTGATCAACAACACGTTGCATCCGGTCGTCGCACAACATCTGTACGGCTCAAACAGCAAACCGGCCCCCTACGAAAAGGTTGAGGGACTGGAGCATTTCGACAAGGTCGTCAATGTCGACCAATCGCCGATCGGTCGCACCCCGCGTTCCAATCCGGCCACCTATACCGGCCTGTTTACGCCAATCCGCGAGCTGTTCTCCGGCGTGCCCGAATCCCGTGCGCGCGGCTACGGCCCGGGACGTTTCTCGTTCAACGTCAAGGGCGGGCGCTGCGAAGCGTGTCAGGGGGGCGGCCTGATCAAGGTCGAAATGCATTTTCTGCCTGACATGTACGTACCGTGCGACGTCTGTCATGGCAAGCGCTACAACCGTGAGACGCTGGAAATTCGCTACCGCGGCAAGAGCATCCAGGAAGTATTGGAAATGACCGTCGAGCAGGCGCTTGATTTCTTCTCAGCGGTGCCCTCGATCAAGCGCAAGCTCGAAACCATGGTGGACGTCGGACTCGGCTACATCCGTCTCGGCCAAAGCGCCATCACGCTGTCTGGCGGCGAAGCCCAACGCGTCAAACTGGCGCAGGAGCTTTCCAAACGCGACACCGGGCATACCTTGTACATTCTTGACGAGCCCACCACCGGTCTGCATTTTCGCGACATCGAACTCCTCCTTGATGTCCTCATGCGTCTGCGCGACCAGGGCAACACCATCGTCGTCATTGAACACAATCTGGATGTCATCAAGATTGCTGACTGGATCATCGACCTCGGCCCAGAGGGTGGAGGCGGAGGCGGCGAAATTCTGTGCGCGGGCACTCCGGAGGAAATTGCCAACAATTCCCGTTCGTACACGGCAAATTACTTGCGTCGCGTGCTGCGGGGGGAGAAGATCGAATCTCATCAAGAAGCCAGCGTTGGATGACTTCGCCGTCTCTATCCGGCGCAGGACATCCCGCCCTGTTTGGAGAACTGATGACCGAGCCACTCAATGAAGCCGAAATCCGTTTTCTCGAACGCATCGAACGGCGTGCCGACTTTTTCCGTTCACTGTACGATGCCGGTCTCGCCCTCTACCTGCCGGCCGATCCGGAACTACGCAGCCGCACGCTCGATCATTTCCTCCGCGCAACCGCGCGCCCTAAAGATCAGGGAGCCATCCGCCCCGAAACATTTGAACAGGCCGCGGCGCAGATCCTCAGCATATTCGAAGAAATGCAGAAACTGCTGCCCACCGATGTGCAATATCGCAACCGTCTGCGTCGCACCTGGTAGCGGCCTCGGCGCACAGCTCTTTATTCCAGAGCGTGCGCACGAAGGAGATCGAGCGGCACGATTTCAAGCGCCGCCTGATGGGTGGCCGCCAAGACCACGTTAGGCGCCGCACCGGCGCGATAGGCTTCCAGCCAGCGTGCCGCACACAAACACCACCGGTTTCCAGGCTTCAAGCCGGCAAAGCGGAACTCCGGACGCGGCGTGCTCAAATCATTGCCTGCCGAAGCGGAAAATTCGAGAAACTCTTGTGTCACCTTCACACAAATGAGGTGGCGCCCAATATCTTCGTCGAAAGCTTCGCAACACCCCGTGCGCACAAAACCGGTCAGTGGCGCATAGCTGCACGCCAGCAAAGGACCGCCAAGCACATTGAGTTGCTGTTCGAGCTGTGCATCCTGACTCATCACTTTTCTCCTTCTGCACCCTTGCGATAGCCCGCCGGATTGGCCTGCTGCCAACGCCACGCATCGGCGCACATTTCCGCCAACCCTCGTTCTGCTCGCCACCCCAACACCTGTTGCGCACGCGCCGGATCAGCCCAACATTGACCAGCATCCCCCGGCCGGCGCGGAACCACTTCCCATGCAATCTTGCGTCCACTGGCATTTTCAAATGCCTTGACCACTTCAAGTACGCTATAGCCCCGCCCCGTACCAAGATTCAAGGTGGTCAACCCGGGCAGATCTTGAACGCGTTCCACTGCGCACACATGGCCTTCAGCCAGATCCATCACGTGAATGTAATCTCGCACGCCCGTGCCATCCGGTGTTGGATAGTCGTCCCCAAACACGGCGAGCCGCTTGCGACGACCCACCGCCACCTGACTGATGTACGGCATCAAATTGTTGGGCACCCCGTTCGGATCCTCACCCATACAACCCGACGGATGCGCTCCAACCGGGTTGAAATAACGCAATACCACCACAGACAGATCAACGCCTGAGGCAACCACATCGGCCAGCACCCGCTCCATCATCCATTTGGTCCAGCCATACGGATTTTCGGGCGCCGTCGCACAATCCTCCTTGATCGGCATTTCAGCTGGCTCACCGTATACCGTAGCCGAAGAACTGAACACGATACGGTGCACGCCCGCTCTCGACATTGCACGCAACAAAGCAATCGTCCCGCCAACATTGTTATCGTAGTACGCCAATGGACTGGAAACCGACTCACCGACAGATTTTAACGCCGCAAAATGAATCACCACGTCGATCGGATGCGCACGAAACACGGCGGCCATTGCCTCATCGTCTCGGACATCAACGCGATAAAACGCTTCGAGAGGACGCTTGGCCAATTTTTCAACTCTGTGCAACGCTTCTTCATGCGCGTTGCACAGATTGTCTACAACCACCACCTTGTGACCGGCCTCAAGCAGACTGACACAGGTATGCGAGCCGATATAGCCGGCTCCGCCGGTCACCAGAACCCACGACATTCACGACTCCCTAGAATCTCTCTGCAGATAACGAAACGAGGATACCAGTATGCCTGCGGCTCCACATCAACCAGACGAACTCTGCAATGCGGCCGTACGCATTGACAAATGGCTGTGGGCTGCACGCTTTTACAAGACGCGCGGTCTTGCAAGTGCAGCCATCCATGCCGGCCACATCCGCATCAACGGCAAGCGTTGCAAGCCCGCACGTGAAATACGGATTGGCGATGTTCTGCATATCATCCGCGGAGCGGTTGAACTTGAAGTCCGGGTAGAAAAACTCTCTGCCGTACGCGGCCCCGCGCCCGTTGCTCAAACGCTCTACGTCGAGACGGCAGAAAGCAGGGAGAAACGCGCCTCAGAAGCGGAAATGCGGCGCCTCGCACCGAATGCCGCGCCGCTCGGCGAGCGGCCGACAAAACGCGACCGGAGAAGGATTGATCGCCTGCACAAACCCGACTGACAAACAAAAAAAGGGCCCCCTGAGGGGGCCCTTTTTGGATAGGCATTGGCAGCCGGTCAGGCCACAGCCTCCTGTTTTTCCTCTTCACCCTGCGTTTCACCGTCCTGCGGACGGTCAAGCAGTTCGATCAGAGCCATCGGTGCATTGTCGCCATCGCGAAAGCCGAATTTCAGAATACGCAGGTAACCACCGTTACGATTGGCATAGCGCGGGCCCAGCTCGTCAAACAACTTGACGACCATATCGCGGTCGCGCAGACGATTGAAGGCCAGACGACGGTTTGCAACCGAAGGCTTCTTGCCCAGAGTAATCAGCGGCTCAACCACGCGCCGCAGCTCTTTGGCTTTGGGCAGCGTAGTCTTGATGACTTCATGCTGCAGAAGCGAGTTCGCCATGTTGCGGAACATCGCCTGGCGATGGCTGCTGCTGCGGTTCAGCTTGCGAAGACCGTTACGGTGACGCATTTTTCTACCTCATTCGACCAGCGCGCATCTTAACCGAGCTTTTCAAGCCCGGCCGGCGGCCAGTTTTCAAGTTTCATACCGAGCGTCAGACCACGCGTGGCCAACACTTCCTTGATCTCGTTGAGCGACTTGCGACCCAGATTCGGCGTCTTCAGAAGCTCGGTCTCGGTGCGTTGAATCAGGTCACCGATGTAATAGATGTTTTCTGCTTTCAGGCAGTTGGCCGAGCGAACGGTGAGTTCGAGGTCATCCACCGGGCGCAGCAGAACAGGATCGATCGTAATACTCTCGACGCTCTCTTCGACCGGCTCGGTTCCTTCCAACTCAGCGAACACCGACAACTGATCCATCAAGACGCGCGCCGCATAACGGATCGCCTCTTCCGGATCGATCGCACCGTTGGTTTCAATATCGATAACCAGACGATCCAGGTCGGTGCGCTGCTCAACGCGGGCGCTTTCGACCATGTAGCTCACACGGCGCACCGGGCTGAACGAAGCGTCCACCATGATGTGACCGATGGCTTTGCTCTCTTCGCTTACGGGGCGAGCGTTCGACGGCTCATAACCACGGCCCTGACGCACCTGAATTTCCATGTCGAGCTTACCGCCCGGTGCAACGTGCGCAATGACGTGCTCCGGGTTGATGATCTCGACATCGTGACCGACTTCAAGGTCGGCCGCAGTCACCGCGCCCTCACCTTCACGCGTCAAGCGCAAAGTTGCCTCCGAGCGGTTGTGCAACTTCAGCACTACGCCCTTGAGGTTCAACAGTACGTCTACGATGTCCTCACGCACACCGTCAAGAGTGGAATACTCATGAAGCACACCCTCAATGACGACCTCGGTCGGCGCAGCACCCGGCAGTGACGACAGCAGAATACGACGCAGGGCGTTACCCAGCGTATGACCAAAACCACGCTCAAAGGGCTCCATCGTGACACGAGCCTGGACGGGCGAAATATTCTGCACGTCGATAATGCGCGGTTTCAGCAGGGAATTGCTTTGCATCAGCTTTCCTCTAGCCTTGGTTCCAGAATACGAACCATGAATTAGCGGGAATAGAGTTCAACGACAAGATTCTCGTTGAGCGTCGCCGGCAGATCACTGCGTTGCGGGCAGGCTTTGAACGTACCTTTAGCCGCCTTGGCATCGACATCAATCCATTCCGGAAAACCACGCGACTCAGCCGCTTCGAGAGCCGCTTTGACGCGCAGCTGGCCGCGGGCCGATTCAGTCGCTTCCACGACATCGCCCGGCTTGACCAGATATGAGGGGATATTCACCCGCTTTCCGTTCACCAGGATGCCATTGTGGCGCACCAGTTGGCGGGACTCAGCACGCGAAGCGCCGAAGCCCATGCGATACACGACGGTATCGAGACGGCTTTCGAGCAAGATGAGCAGGTTTTCACCGGTCTGACCACGACGCCGATCCGCTTCCGCAAAGACGCGGCGGAATTGGCCTTCGAGAATGCCATAGGTGCGACGAATCTTCTGCTTTTCACGCAGCTGCACGCCGTACCCCGACATGCGCATGCCCGAGCGCTGGCCATGCTGGCCCGGCGCATACGAACGACGCTCAATCGCGCACTTGTCGGTGAAACACTTTTCGCCCTTAAGGAACAGCTTTTCGCCTTCGCGACGGCACTGACGACACTTAGGATCCAAATTACGAGCCACTTTCTACTCCTTGTCAGATGCGACGCTTTTTGGGAGGCTGGCAGCCATTGTGCGGAATCGGCGTTACATCGGTGATGCTGGCAATCTTGATGCCAAGCGCATTGAGCGCACGCACTGCCGATTCACGACCGGGACCGGGGCCCTTGATTCGCACTTCCAGGTTCTTGATACCGCATTCCTGCGCAGCCTTGCCGGCCGCATCGGCAGCAACCTGCGCCGCAAACGGCGTACTCTTGCGCGAGCCTTTGAAGCCGGCACCGCCCGATGTCGCCCACGAGAGGGCATTGCCCTGGCGATCGGTGATCGTGATGATCGTGTTATTGAAGCTTGCGTGCACGTGAGCGATGCCCTCGGCGACGTTCTTCTTGACCTTTTTGCGAGATTTCGCAGAAGTCTTAGCCATTATTTACCCCTGATCACTTCTTCTTGCCTGCGATGGACTTGCGCGGTCCCTTGCGCGTACGTGCGTTAGTGCGAGTACGTTGCCCACGCAGCGGCAAGCCGCGACGGTGACGGAAGCCACGATAACAACCAAGGTCCATCAGACGCTTGATGCTCATCGTGACTTCACGACGCAGGTCGCCCTCGACGGCCAGTTGCCCAACGCCGTCGCGCAGCTTTTCCATGTCGGACTCAGTCAAATCCTTGACCTTGACCGAGCGGGCGATACCGGCGGCATCGCAAATGTTCTGAGCACGGGTGCGACCAATGCCATAAATGGCGGTCAGCGCAATCTCGACGTGCTTGTGGTTCGGGATGTTTACCCCAGCGATACGTGCCATTACGGCTATACCCCAAAAAGCGAAACGTTAAATTTTAATCCGGGAACGATCCCAGATCAACCCTGGCGCTGCTTATGGCGGGGATCCGACGCGCAAATCACGCGGACCACACCCTTGCGGCGGACAATCTTGCAGTGGCGGCACAACCGCTTCACCGATGCCTGAACTCTCATCTCAATTGCTCCTCAGTACTCTTCGAATTCATTTCGCCCGGCACGAAATCCGGACTATGTTCAGGTCGAAGGCAACGCCAGCTGCGCCCTGACCTTGTTTCCAGGAAGAATCCATTTCAGTGCGTGGCCTCTTCCCAGAGATATAGCCGAGCACCATCTGACTATTTTCACGAAGGCGCGAAGACTGCTTTTTCGCCCCTTCTTGCTCATCACGAATTACCTGCTAGGGAATCCTGCCCCCTTGAAGTTCGCCTTCTTAAGCAGGCTTTCGTATTGGTGAGACATCATGTTCGACTGAACCTGATTCATGAAATCCATGGTCACGATCACGATGATCAGCAGTGAGGTTCCACCGAAGTAGAACGGCACATTCCAGCGCAAGATCAAAAACTCTGGCAACAAACACACCAGCGTGATGTAGACCGCGCCCACCAGGGTCAGTCGCGTCAAAATCTTTTCGATGTAGCGTGCGGTCTGGTCGCCCGGCCGGATCCCCGGAACAAAGGCACCACTTTTCTTCAAGTTATCTGCCGTCTCGCGCGGATTGAACACCAACGCGGTATAGAAGAAACAGAAGAAAACGATCGCCAGCGCATACATCATGATGTAGATCGGCTGCCCCGGAGAAAGCGTCGACGAGATGTCACGCAGCCACGTCATCCCCTCACCGGACCCGAACCACTGCCCCAGCGTTGCCGGGAACAGAATGATGCTCGAAGCGAAGATCGGCGGAATCACGCCGGCCATGTTCAGCTTCAACGGCAGGTGCGAACTTTGACCGCCGTACACCTTGTTGCCAACTTGACGCTTCGCGTAATTGACCAGAATCTTGCGTTGCCCTCGTTCGACGAAAACAACGAAGCCCGTCACCAGCACAACCAGCGCACAAATCACCAATGCCGTGAAAGGATGCATGCCGCCTGTGCGCACCAGTTCGAACAAGCCCCCGATCGCACTGGGCAGTCCTGCAACAATCCCCGCGAAGATGATCAGCGAAATCCCGTTGCCAATGCCGCGCTCGGTAATCTGCTCACCCAGCCACATCAGGAACATCGTGCCGGTCACCAGCGTCGTCACGGTCACGAAGCGAAACATCAGGCCCGGATCGTTTACCAGCCCGGACTGTGTTTCCAGCATGATCGAGATGCCGATGGCCTGCGCAAGCGCGAGCACCAAGGTGCCGTAACGCGTGTATTGCGTAATCTTGCGTCGTCCCGCTTCGCCTTCCTTCTTCAGCTGTTCAAGCGAGGGAACGGCCACGGTCGCCAACTGCATGATGATCGACGCCGAGATATACGGCATGATCCCCAGCGCGAAAATCGTAAAGCGCGACAACGCACCGCCTGAGAACAGGTTGAACACCCCAAGGATGCCGCCTGCCTGAGACTGAAACAGTTCCGCCAGGCGTTGCGGATCGATCCCCGGCACGGGAATATGCGCCCCGAGCCGAAAAACGATAAACGCACCGAGCACGAACAGCAGGCGACGTTTCAGATCGCCAAAACGCCCGGTACTTCCAAGAGAGGCTGTGCTAGTCGCCACGATGCGCCGTCCTTACCATGTTTATTCTGCCGACACCGAGCCGCCTGCTGCCTCGATCGCTGCACGAGCGCCCTTGGTTGCGCCGATACCGCGCAGGGCAACCTTGCGACCAATTTCACCAGACAGGATCACCTTCGCTGAGAGCGCTTGAGTCGGAATTACGCCCGCCTGCTTGAGCGTCAGCAGATCGATTTCCTCGATCGGCAACGCGTCAATTTCCGACAGGCGCACTTCAACATTGCGACTGGCCGTCATGGAGACGAAACCGCGTTTCGGCAAACGACGCTGCAGCGGCATCTGACCGCCTTCAAAACCGACTTTGTGAAAGCCGCCCGAGCGAGATTTCTGCCCTTTATGACCGCGGCCGCAGGTCTTGCCCAGACCGGAACCGATGCCGCGACCTACTCGCCGCGCCGCCTTTTTCGAGCCCTCACCGGGCTTGATGTTATTGAGTCGCATATCAACCCTCGCACTTCACAAGGTACGAAACCTTGTTGATCATCCCGCGAATCTCGGGTGTGTCCTGCAGCTCGACCGTATGGTGCAGACGACGCAGACCCAAACCACGCACAGTCGCACGGTGAGATTGCTTGGTACCAATCACGCTTTTCACAAGCGTGACTTTGACTTTTTTATCCGCCATGGCTTACCCCACAATCTCTTCGACACTCTTGCCGCGCTTGGCAGCGATCTCAGCCGGGGTGTTAATCGACACCAGGCCATTGATCGTGGCACGCACGACGTTGTACGGATTGGTGGAACCGATGCATTTGCAAATCACGTCGGTTACGCCCATCACTTCAAACACTGCACGCATCGGGCCGCCGGCGATGATACCGGTACCGTTCGGAGCCGGCTGCATCAGAACGCGCGCTGCGCCATGACGCCCCACTACCGTGTGCTGCAAAGTGCCATTTCTCAACGAAATCTTGGTCAGCTTGCGGCGGGCTTCGTCCATCGCTTTCTGCACCGCAACCGGCACCTCACGCGACTTCCCTTTGCCCATACCGATACCGCCATCACCGTCACCGACCACCGTCAGCGCGGCAAACCCGAGGACTCGACCGCCTTTGACGACCTTGCTCACCCGGTTGATGCCGACCATTTTTTCGCGCATCCCGTCGTCGCGACCTTCCGCGGACTGGGGACGCCTGCTTTGTTGCTTGGCCATTATGAATCCTCGCTCAGAACTTCAGGCCGCCTTCGCGGGCCGCCTCGGCCAGCGCCTTGACGCGACCGTGAAAGAGAAAGCCGGCACGATCAAACGAGATCTGCTCAATGCCAGCAGCTTTCGCGCGCTCGGCTATAAGCTTGCCAACGAGCGCCGCCGCTTCTTTGTTGCCACCGCTTTTCACCTGGGCGCGAACATCCTTCTCCACAGTCGAAGCCGCGGCGAGCACCTTGGAACGGCAGCCGGAAATGACCTGAGCATAGATGTGCGAGTTCGAGCGGAAGACTGTCAGATGAACCGCCTTCAGTTCCGCGAACTTGGCCCGGGTTTTGCGGGCGCGACGCAGACGAGATAGTTTCTTGTTCATGAAATCCGCCCTTACTTCTTCTTGGTTTCCTTGAGCACGATCGTCTCATCCGCATAACGGACGCCTTTGCCCTTATAGGGTTCAGGACGACGATAGGCCCGCACTTCAGCCGCAACCTGACCGACTTGCTGCTTGTCGGCCCCCTTGATGACGATCTCGGTCTGGCTTGGGCACTCGACTTTCACACCTTCCGGCATCTGATGCACAACCGGATGTGAAAAGCCCAGTGAAAGGTTCAGCTTGTCACCCTGAGCCTGGGCGCGATAACCGACACCGACCAGCGTGAGCTTTTTCTCGAACCCTTGACTTACCCCGACGACCATATTGTTCACCAACGCACGCGCAGTACCGGACATTGCGTGCGCACTGGCGCCATCGACACTCGGAGCAAACTTCAGAAGATCGCCGTCACGCTCGATGCTGACGCCGTCACCGAAGTCATTCGACAGCGCACCGAGCGGACCTTTAACCGACACCAGTCCGGCTTGAATCGTGATTTCGACGCCTTTGGGCACCGTAATCGGATCATTGGCTACACGAGACATAACAACTCCTTAGGCCACGTAGCAGAGCACTTCGCCGCCAACACGACCCGCACGTGCAGCACGGTCGGTCATCACGCCGCGAGGCGTGGACACGATGGCCACACCAAGACCATTCATGACGCGCGGAAGTTTCTCGCTACCCTTGTAGATGCGCAACCCCGGACGGCTCACGCGCTCAATGCGCTCGATGACCGGATGGCCCGCGTAGTATTTCAGACCGACTTCAAGTGTCGGCTTGCCACCGTTCTCGTGCACGAGGAAGGACTCGATATAGCCCTCGTCTTGCAAAACCTTCGCGATCGCAACCTTGAGCTTCGAGCTCGGCATCTGGACCGAAACCTTCTCGGCTTGCTGGCCATTGCGAATACGCGTCAGCATGTCGGCGATCGGATCGGACATACTCATTTCATACCCTCCTTACCAACTCGCCTTGGTCACGCCCGGGACTTCGCCCCGGAACGTGAGCTCACGCAATTTGTTACGGCACAGGCCGAACTTGCGGAACACACCGCGCGGACGACCCGTCAACGCGCAGCGATTGCGCGCACGAACAGGACTTGAGTTGCGCGGCAGCTGCTGCAACTTCAAACGTGCAGTCATGCGCTCCTCTTCGGACAGGCTAGTGTCCTTGATCTGGGCTTTCAGCGCTGCGCGCTTGCCCGCGTACTTGGCCGCAAGCTTGCGGCGCTTTTCCTCTCGATTGATCAGAGCCAGTTTCGCCATAGCAGCCTCAATTCTTAAACGGGAACTTGAAAGCCGACAGCAATGCCCTGGCTTCCTCATCGGTCTTGGCGGACGTCGTGATGCTGATATTCATCCCACGCAGCGAGTCGATCTTGTCGTACTCGATCTCGGGGAAAATGATCTGCTCCTTGACGCCCATGTTGTAGTTCCCACGACCATCAAAACCCTTGCCCGAGATACCGCGAAAGTCACGGACCCGAGGAATTGCCACCGAGATCAGACGATCGAGAAACTCGTACATTTGCGAGCCGCGCAAAGTAACCATGCACCCAATCGGATAGCCGTCGCGAATCTTGAAGCCGGCAATCGATTTGCGAGCCTTTGTGACCACCGGTTTTTGCCCGGCAATCTTGGTCATGTCCGCAACCGCATTCTCGAGGATCTTCTTGTCACCAACCGCTTCACCCACACCCATATTGAGCGTGATCTTGGTGATGCGCGGGACTTCCATGACGGATTTATAACTGAACTGCTGCTGCAACCCAGCTACAACCTCGTCCTTATAAAATTCTTTCAAGCGCGCCATCGTTACTCCTTAGGCGTCAACAAGTTCGCCGTTCGACTTAAAGAAGCGCACCTTCCGGCCATCTTCAAGCGTCCTGATTCCCACCCGGTCCGCTTTCTGAGCGACCGGATTGAACAGCCCAACATTAGAAATGTGGATCGGCATCTCTTTTTCGACAATGCCGCCGGTCTCGCCTTTCATCGGATTCGGGCGAACGTGCTTTTTGGCACGATTGACACCTTCGACCAAGACATGATCGGCATCCACTCGGCGCAAGACCACGCCTCTGCGGCCTTTGTCTTTGCCAGCCAGAACCGCGACCTCATCATCTTTACGGATCTTGTTCATTGCGCAATACCCCTTACAGAACTTCAGGCGCAAGCGAGACGATCTTCATGAACTTCTCGTTACGCAGTTCGCGCGTAACCGGCCCGAAGATACGCGTGCCAATCGGCTCGTGCTTGGCGTTCAGCAGGACCGCCGCATTGCCGTCAAACTTGATCAGCGAACCGTCAGGGCGACGCACGCCCTTGGCGGTACGCACGACCACGGCGTTATACACCTCGCCTTTTTTGACACGACCACGCGGGGCTGCTTCTTTGACGGTGACCTTGATGATGTCGCCCACACCGGCATAGCGCCGCTTGGACCCACCCAGGACCTTGATACACATCACTGCACGCGCGCCGGAATTGTCGGCAGCGTTCAGTACTGACTGCATTTGAATCATGAAATTTCCCCAACTTTCCCCGCCATAGCGGTCAGTCTTGGACCCCGTAAGGGGAGAACCGCCCGCTGAAAATGTGGGCGGGTAGAAGCAAAGACCGGGCAGTATATCTGTGCGCATCCATCTGCGCAAGTCAACCCTGCCCGAAAGTACGTGCAATCAGATCACACGCGCCTTTTCGATCAACTTCGAAACCTTCCAGGCCACCGTCTTGGAGACCGGACGGCACTCCTCGATCTCGACCAGATCACCCGCGCCCGCAGTCGCTTCCGCGTCATGGGCATGGTACTTGGTCGAACGGGTGATGATCTTGCCGTACAGCGGATGCGTAACGCGCCGTTCAATCAGAACCGTCACGGTTTTCTGCATCTTGTCACTCACCACCCGGCCCACCAGGCGCCGCGTATTCTTTTGTGTGTCGCTCATTTTTGCTCCGCCTTTTCACGCATCAAAGTGCGAACACGCGCGATGTCGCGACGCACTTGGCGCAGTTGGCTCGTGTTGCCGAGCTGCTGAGTCGCATGCTGCATCCGCAGCGAAAACTGCGCTTTCAGCAATTCGAGCAACTCTGTATTCAGCGCGCCAAGATCTTTGGCACGAAATTCACTCACGTTCATGATCACCCCAGCTGGCGATGGACGAAGACCGTCGCAAACGGCAGTTTCGCCGCTGCGAGACGAAACGCCTCACGGGCGAGCTCTTCACTCACGCCGTCCATTTCATACAGAACCTTGCCCGGCTTGATTTCAGCAACCCAATACTCCGGGTTGCCCTTGCCTTTACCCATACGGACTTCCGCAGGCTTGGTTGAAATCGGCTTATCCGGGAATACGCGGATCCAGATTTTGCCGCCACGTTTGATGTGACGAGTCATTGCACGACGCGCGGCTTCAATCTGGCGCGCAGTCATACGACCTCGTGTGGTCGCTTTCAGGCCGAATTCACCAAAGCTCACCTTGGCTCCGCGTGTCGCGACGCCGGTGTTGCGGCCTTTCTGCTCCTTACGATACTTCCTTCTCGACGGCTGCAGCATCGTCTACTCCCGATTTCTTCGTTCCCGCGCCGCTCTTGTCGGCGTCCGATTGTTCAGCTCGACGGCCCGAACGACGCGCACCGCGGTTATCATCACCGCGCCCGCGACGACCGCGACGGCCTTCGTTCTCCTCGACGGCAGGAATTGCATTGTTATCAAGCTGTTCGCCTTTATAGACCCACACCTTGACGCCAATGATTCCGTAGGTAGTGCTCGCCTCGGCAAAGCCGTAGTCGATATTGGCGCGCAGCGTATGCAGCGGCACACGGCCTTCGCGATACCATTCGGTCCGTGCAATTTCAGCACCGTTCAGGCGACCCGAACACATGATCTTGACGCCCTGCGCACCAAGACGCATTGCGTTCTGCATCGAGCGTCTCATTGCACGACGGAACATGATGCGGCGTTCGAGTTGTTGCGCGATCGACGCCGCCACCAACTGAGCGTCGGTTTCCGGCTTGCGCACCTCTTCGATATTCACGTGAACCGGAACCTTCATGATGTCCTGAAGTTCACGCTTGAGCCGCTCGATGTCCTCACCCTTCTTGCCGATGACCACACCGGGCCGGGCTGAAAACAACGTGATACGTGCGTTTTTGGCCGGGCGCTCAATGATGACGCGAGCCACCGAGGCATGCGCCAGACGCTTTTTGATGAAGTCGCGGACCTTGTTATCCTCGGCGAGCATTCTGGCGTAATCACCAGTCGGCGCAAACCAGCGAGACGTCCAGTCACGTGTGACTGCAAGACGAAACCCGGTCGGATTGATTTTCTGACCCATAGTTGCTCCTTACTCCCCGACCGATACGTAAATATGGCAGGTGGGCTTTAGAATTCGATTGCCTCGGCCCTTCGCTCGCGCACTGAAGCGCTTTAGCGTCATGCCTTCTTCAACGCTGATCGACTTGAGCTTCAGCTCATCGATATCAGCGCCGTCATTGTGCTCCGCGTTTGCAATCGCGGACTCAACGACCTTGCGGACAATCTTCGCGCCCTTTTTCGGCGAGAACGCAAGGATGTTCAGGGCCTGCTCCACTGATTTGCCCCGCACCATATCCGCAACCAGCCGACCCTTCTGGGGAGACAGGCGGACACCACGGAGAATCGCTTTGGTTTCCATGATTTCTCCTTAGCGCTTCGCTTTCTTGCTCTGGATATGACCTTTGAAGGTCCGTGTGAGCGCGAATTCACCGAGTTTGTGACCCACCATGCTCTCGGAGATAAACACCGGAATATGGTGACGGCCGTTATGCACGGCAATCGTCAGGCCAATGAAGTCGGGCAGCACCGTCGAACGGCGCGACCAGGTCTTGATCGGACGCTTGTCATTCGACTCGCGCGCTGCATCAACCTTCTTCAACAGATGCCCGTCAACGAACGGGCCTTTCTTTATGGAACGTGCCATCTCTTACCTCTTATCGCTTGTAGCGGCGCTGCACGATCATCTTGTCGGTACGCTTGTTGGTACGCGTCCGATAACCTTTGGCAGGCTGTCCCCACGGACTGCGTGGAACGCCGCCTTCACCCGTGCGGCCTTCACCACCGCCGTGCGGGTGATCGATCGGGTTCATTGCGACGCCCCGCACGGTCGGGCGGATGCCGCGCCAGCGATTGGCACCGGCCTTGCCGATCTTGCGCAGTGCGTGCTCGGAGTTGCCGACTTCGCCGATGGTCGCACGACAATCCACATGCACCCGGCGAACCTCGCCCGAACGCAAACGAAGCTGAGCGTAACTACCTTCTCGCGCCAGCAACTGAGCCGAAGCGCCCGCTGAGCGAGCAAGCTGCGCGCCTTTTTCAGGCTGCAATTCGATGCAATGAATCGTAGCGCCGACCGGAATGTTTCGGATCGGCAAGGCATTGCCAGTCCTGATCGGCGCCTCGGCGCCGCTCACGACCTGATCACCCGCCTTCAACCCTTTCGGCGCAATGATATAGCTGCGCTGCCCATCGACATAGCAAATCAGGGCGATGTGAGCGGAACGGTTCGGGTCATATTCAATACGCTCAACCCTCGCGACGATGCCATCGCGCTTGCGACGGAAATCGACGAGACGGTAGTGTTGCTTATGCCCCCCGCCCTGGTGGCGAACCGTGATACGCCCGTGGTTGTTACGGCCGGCATTTCTCTTTTGCTTCTCGACGAGACCTGCGATCGGCCGACCCTTGTACAGGGAATCACTCACCACCCTGACCATCGAGCGACGGCCGGCAGAGGTTGGCTTTACTTTTAGCAGTGCCATGATCTCAGCCTCCCGCCACAAAGTTGATTTCCTGGCCCGGCTTCAGGCAAACAAAAGCCTTTTTCCAGCCAGTACGACGCCCGATGATGCGACCGAATCGCTTCACCTTGCCCTTGACATTGGCCACTTGCACCGAATCGACTTCGACCTTGAAAAGCAGTTCGACGGCAGCCTTCACTTCCGACTTGGTCGCCGACGGCGCAACCCGGAAAACCACTTGCGAGTTGCGATCTGCGATCATCGTCGCCTTTTCGGAAATCTGCGGCGCCAGCAAAACCTGCATCAAACGCTCTTGACTGAATCCGCTCATTGCCAGACCTCCTCAATCTTGGCCAGCGCACCTTTGGTGACCAGCACCTTCTCGAAATGCACCAGGGAGACCGGATCCGCCTCCGAGACCTCGAGAACCAGGAAGTCGCGCAAATTACGTGACGACAAAAAGAGATTCTCGTCAAAAGCATCCGTAATCAGCAGCGCGGAGCCAAGCCCCATTCCTTTGAACTTCTGCGACAACAGATTGGTTTTCGGCGCTTCCAGTTGAAAGTCATCAATCACCGCCAAACGATCTTCGCGCACCAGCTGTGACAAAATTGCTGCCACCCCTGCGCGGTACATTTTGCGGTTGACCTTCTGCGTAAAATTCTCATTCGGCGTACTCGGGAAGGTGTGACCACCCCCACGCCAAATCGGGCTTGACGCCATACCGGAACGAGCACGGCCCGTACCTTTCTGACGCCACGGCTTGCGTGTCGAGAACTTGACCTCGGCCCGGGTCTTTTGCTTACGGTCGCTTGAACGCGCGTTCGCCATGTAGGCGACCACGATCTGATGCACAAGCGCTTCGTTATAGTCACGACCAAAGAGCGTATCCGACGCTTGCAGCGTCGAGGCTTCCTGGCCCTGATCATTCAGGAGCTTCAGTTCCATATCTCCCCCGCTCAGTTACCAGCCTTGACCGCAGGACGGACGATTACATCGCCACCCTTCGACCCCGGCACAGCCCCTTTCACGAGGAGCAACTGGCGCTCGACATCCACCCGCACAACCTCAAGGTTCTGCGTGGTGCGCGTCGCCGCCCCCAAATGACCCGCCATCCGCTTACCCGGAAACACGCGACCCGGATCTTGCGCCATGCCGATCGAACCCGGCGTGTTGTGCGAAATCGAGTTGCCGTGACTGGCAAGGTTGGAGCTGAAATGGTGACGCTTGATAACGCCGGCAAAACCTTTACCGATCGAAGTGCCACTTACATCCACTTTCTGGCCAACTTCGAAGATATCAACGCCGATCACATCGCCGAGCTTGATTTCACCCAGCTCAGCAACACGAAATTCCCGCAAGACGCTGCCCGCTTCAACACCCGCTTTCGCGTAATGACCGACGAGCGACTTGGTCACGCGGCTAGCGCGACGCTGGCCGAATGCAACCTGAACCGCGGCATAGCCGTCGACTTCAGGTGTCTTGACTTGGGCCACACGATTGTTCGACACATCAAGCACCGTCACCGGAATGGATTGACCACTCTCAGCAAAGATGCGAGTCATGCCGACCTTGCGCCCAACAAGGCCTAGACTCATTTTTTTCTCCTGGAAACCCGGTTGCGATTGACCGGACCCCTGTGCGTTAAAACTCAAAAAATGCGTAATACCGCTAATCCGACCGAAACGCCCGCCCGGAAAAAAACGCAAGGGCCGGATTATACCGGCCCTATGGCAAACAGCACAAGCTCTTGATTACTGAAGCTTGATTTCCACATCAACACCTGCCGGAAGATCCAGCTTCATCAGCGCATCAACCGTTTTCTCTGTCGGATCCACGATGTCCATCAGGCGCATGTGCGTACGGATCTCGAACTGATCGCGCGAATCTTTATTGACGTGCGGCGAACGCAGCACATCAAAGCGCTCTTTACGAGTCGGCAACGGCACAGGACCGCGCACAACAGCACCGGTACGCTTCGCAGTCTCAACGATTTCGACGGCAGACTGATCGATCAGACGATAGTCGAACGCCTTGAGACGAATGCGGATTTTCTGGTTTTGCATTTGACTTTCCTAAAGAACAAATCGCCCGACGCCACCTGACGTCGGGCCGACATCGAATTACTCGATGACTTTGGAGACCACGCCCGCACCCACGGTACGACCGCCTTCGCGAATCGCAAAGCGCAGACCCTCTTCCATCGCGATCGGCGCAATCAGCTTCACCGTCATCGCAACGTTGTCGCCCGGCATCACCATCTCGGTGCCTTCCGGAAGCGTAATCGAACCCGTCACGTCCGTCGTGCGG
>DATGNI010000148.1:0-9638 GCA_035306825.1 Azoarcus sp.
TAAGGTGTCGGGAGGAACCGCGTGGGTGAGCCAGGAACCGAGTGCGCCGGCAAGCGCATGGTTGGCGAGGGTGGCGATCAGGATGGCGAACAAGATCGGCGCGCTGCGCTGGAATCGTGCGGAGAGCATGAAAGCGAGAAGTTGGGTCTTGTCGCCGATCTCGGCTAGCGCAACGATGCCCGTAGAGGCCAACAGGGCCTGGAGAGAGAAGTCCATGGAGTGGTATTCAAAAATCTTTGCGGGGTGACGGATGCGCGGTCGGCCTGATGCCGGCGGGCATTGTAGCTGCGACAGGCATTAAAGAAAATGTGCGCCGAGCCGTAGAGAGAGGTGAACCCGGATCAGGCCCTGTTTATGTTTGTTCGCTCGTTTGGCGTGCTCGTTGTCGTCCTCGCCGCATGGTGTGCGGCACCTGCCGTGGCCGAGAGTGATTGGCTGACGGTGGCGTACAACGACGAACGTCGCGTGGAGCTCGATCGGAAAGGAGTCATTCATTCTGATTCCGGCACGCGCGTAGCCTGGGCGCGGATGCTGCTTGGAAAAGCGGAAGCCGCTGAGTTGGGGTATGCCGCAGTCTTTGCGTTGAATCGTTACGATTGCCGCAATCGCACGTTTGTGCCGGTGCGCCGCCGCTATCTCGATGACCGCAATATTGTTGTGCGCGAGGAAGAGATTGCGGATCGTACGCCCCGCGAGCTTTCGCAGGCGGGTGTAGATGAACGGCTTTGGCGTGAAATCTGTCAACCGCCCAGTCACGAGGCATTGACGCAGATCGCAAGAGTGGCCGAGCGCCGAAGCGGAGTACAGGACCGTGCAGAAAACACCTCTTCGGAGGCGCGCGACAAAACCTCGTTGGTCCGCACCGCGTCGGTGAAGACTGCGGCCAAGCGGAACGCGTCGCCCAGCCCGCAACCCGCTTCGCCGCTACCCACATCGCCGCAACCCGCACCGGAGAAGACACCTGAACCTGCGGTTCCGCCGTTGAATGCGCCAAGTTCGAAGACAACGGAAGAGCCCGCTGTTTTACCGGAGTGGTCGTATGAGGGGCTCACCGGCCCTGTGATGTGGGGCCGATTGCGGCCTGAATGGGCGGTGTGCGGAGAGGGGAAACGCCAGTCGCCCATCGCGTTGGATTCTGCCCTGATCGTGGGGCTGGAACCTGTGCGCTTTGACTATCGCCCCATCCCTGTGCGCGTGTTCGATACGGGTCGGGTCTTGCGCGTTCTGCCCGGGGAGAAACTCACCGCGCAGATTCGCGGCGAGCGCTTCGAGCTCACTTATATCGAAGTGCACCGACCGGGCGAGGAGCGCGTCGATGGGCGCATTCACGATTTGTCTGTTGATTTGCACCATCGGGCGGCGGACGGCCGCTTTGCCGAAGTGTCGATCCAGTTTTCCGCTTCCGACCACAGCCATCCGGTGATCGACGCCTGGCTGGCGGCCTTGCCGCTGGAGCGGGGTGACACGCATGCGCCGACGGTACGGGTGGATTTGAGGGCATTGCTGCCCTCCGAGCCGGGCTACATCCTGTATTCCGGTTCCCTGACTTCGCCGCCGTGCACCGAGGGAGTGTTACGGGTAATCATGAGACAGGCGCAAGAGTTGTCACATGCGCAACTCGCCGTCATTGCGCATCTGCACCCTCCGAACGCGCGCCCGCTGCAATCCTTGGAAGGACGCCGATTGCTCGGTTCGCGTTGAGCGCGTCGTTCGGCTTAGCCGAGATCAAGCTCTCCGTCGAATTCGACGTCGATAGACAGGTCGTCGATGACCAGCGTCATTTTCGCGGGGATCGATCCGCTTTTGAGCGTGCCGGCCTCAGCGGCTTCGCGCACTGCCTTTTCGATTTTGATTTGTGAATTGACGCCGACCGTTTTCAGAAACTTTCGGATACTTGCGTTGAGTGCTTCATCGTTCATGATGGATCTCCAGAGATCAGGGGTTCCAGCATAGACGATATTTCCTGCTGTTTGGCTCACAGGGTCTCTGCCACGACATGCCAACGATTTACGTTTAGGAGGAAGCAATGAAAAAAGCGAGTCTGTTGCGGTTCGGTGTGGGGTTGTTGGCCGCGAGCATGATCGGCGTAGCGATGGCCGACGATGATCGGGATGTGGAAGGCGTGATCGAAGGAGTCGATGCGGAGACTCAAACGGTCCGGCTGGGAGGGGTGCCTTATTACCTGACGCCCTCAACGGACTACGATGATGATCTCAATGACTTCAATGATTTGCGTGAAGGTCAACGCGTTGAGATCGATTACGTTGAGCGCGAAGGCCGGCGAATCGTGAAAGAGATTGAACTCGACGATTGAGAACCTGGCTTGCGAGGTGCGCTGGAACGTCAGAGGTCTGCTTCGGTTCCGGCTTCTTGCGCGTCTGTCACGCTCGATGCGACGAGCGTGACAGACGCCGACAGGCGCCAGGGGTCAACGGCAAAAGTGCTGCCCACCGAGAGCATGGGCACGCTAAAAGCCCCTTTTTTTACATGCTGGATGGGCTCGAATTCAACCATTTTTTATTGGATTCTCCTGAAAAACCAAAGGCTTGAAGGGCGTTTTGGGTAAGGTCCGGTTTGCGAAAATGTAATTAATCGACTATTATCCGCCTCCTCACAAACGCGTCCCGGCGGTGTGCCGGTTTCACGCAGCGTCGGCGTAGCCCATCTCTGGGCTCGGGTACAACCCGTTCTCGCCGACCATCGTCAGCCTTCCACTCACAGGCTTCGTCACCGCACCTTCTGCGGTGGTGAAGCGGAAGCGCCGGTGCAGAACAGGAGATGACCATGAACGCCGTGATTATGCCCATCGCACAAAGTGCCCCCGAAGCCTTTGAGGAAACCGTCCCGTTCAAGGTGTATACCCAGCGCGACCTTGATCGCATCGAGCCGCTGCAACAGCTGACCGAAGCGCAGCGTTTCGAAATGAAGGTGGTCTCTTCCGTACTGCCTTTCCGGGTGAACCAGTACGTCATCAAAGAGTTGATTGACTGGAACAACATCCCCGACGATGCAATTTACCAACTGGTTTTCCCCCAGCGCGGCATGCTGTCGGAGGCGCATTACGAGCGCATTGCCACGTTGCTGCGCGATGGTGCGGGAAAGGCGGAGCTGGAGGCGGCGATTACCGAAGTGCGTTATGCGTTGAATCCGCATCCGGCGGATCAGATGCAGATGAACATGCCGAAAGACGCCGGAGGTCAGCGTCTTGGTGGTTTGCAGCATAAATATCGCGAGACGGTGCTGTTTTTCCCCAGTCAGGGACAAACCTGCCACAGTTACTGCAGCTTCTGCTTTCGTTGGGCGCAATTCGTAGGGGACAAAGATCTGCGGATTGCCAGTTCCGAAGCCTCGGAACTGCACGATTATTTGCGTGCGCACAAGGAAGTCACGGACGTGCTGCTGACCGGCGGCGATCCGATGGTGATGAAAACTTCGCACCTGAAGAACTATCTGGAACCGCTGCTGGCACCCGAATTCGATCACGTCCAGACCATCCGTATCGGCACCAAGGCCCTGACCTTCTGGCCGCACCGCTTCCTGAATGCACCGGATGCGGATGAGCTGATTCAGCTGTTCGAGCGCCTCACCGAGGCCGGCAAGCAAGTCGCGGTGATGGCGCACTACAACCATTACAAAGAACTTGAGCCGGAGGCAGCGCAGGCCGCGATTCGTCGTGTGCGCTCAACCGGTGCGGTCATTCGTGCGCAAGGCCCGCTGATCGCTCACATCAATGATGACCCGAACGTGTGGGCGCGCATGTGGACGAGCCAAGTCAGGCTCGGCATCGTCCCGTACTACATGTTCGTTGAGCGTGACACGGGGGCGAGCCACTATTTCGAGGTGCCCTTGGCACGTGCGTGGCAGATCTATCGGGATGCGATGCAGCAGGTTTCCGGGCTGGCGCGTACCGCGCGCGGTCCGAGCATGAGTGCCAGTCCCGGCAAGGTCGAAATCCAGGGCGTGGCCGAGATCGCGGGCGAGAAGGTTTTCGTGCTGCGCTTCATTCAAGGGCGTAACCCGGACTGGGTGCAGCGGCCGTTCTTTGCCAAATACAACGAAGAGGCCACCTGGCTCAATCATCTGGAGCCGGCCTTCGGAGAACGCTGGTTCTGGCAGGATGAGTACGACAGAATGCGCGGCAAAAAGGGGTCCATTGAGGATTGAGCGGTCACTGTGGCGCGTCCCGGCTGATGGGCGGACGCGTTGTCTTGTGTCGCAATCCGTGAGCTCCCGGCCCGACGCTTGACGAGCGAGAGAAGAAGGGGCGATGAAAGCCTGCTGACGGGCCTAAACGTGAAGAAGGTGGGCAGAGCATCCAGACGGCCTGTCGAATTGAAGGCCGTTTTGCGATCTTGCCGGAAGAGGCGTTTATATTTCCCGCTGATCATCGTATGGTGTCGAGAGGCCTTTCGCGCACGAGGAAATCCGCTCTGCTTTTCATTGCCCACCGTCTCGTGTTGTTGTCTCAATCTGAAGCTGCTTGAGTGTTCGCCGACATTGTGCTGCGTGCAATGCAAAGCTCGAACCTCTCCTGTGGCGCCTTAGCCATTCATCGGGTCGCGGCATGCAAAGCCTGCTGATTCTCCTGCCCGATTTTTCCCTCATCCTGCTCGGGGTGTTGCTGCGTCGCAGCCTGGTGACCGATGTCGGCTTCTGGACCGGCGTCGAGAAGCTGGTCTATTTCATCCTGTTCCCGGCCTTGCTGTTTCGTGCGCTGGCCTCGGTCACGATCGACATGAGCTCGACCTTGCCATTGGTGGGCAGTGGCGTGCTGGTGATGTTCGCCGGTTTTTTGCTGGGGCTTGTCGGACGGGCGTGGATGGGGCTGTCGGAGATGGCCTTTGCGTCGCGCGTGCAGTGCGCCTATCGTTTCAACACCTATATCGCCATTGCGATTGCCGGCCAGGTGCATGGCGCCGAAGGCGTGGCGCTGATGGGCGCGCTGTGCGGCATGATGGTGCCGTTTGCCAACGTCATGGCGGTCGGCATGCTCGCCCGCCACGGCCAGGGAAACATCCTGCGTGAGCTGCTGCGCAACCCGTTGGTGATCGCAACCTTGGCGGGATTGGCTTTCAACCTTGCCGGCGGCGTGTTGCCAGTGACGGCGGGAGCATTTCTGGGGCGTTTGGGGGATGCTGCGATTGCGCTCGGCCTGCTCGCGGTGGGCGCCGCACTGCATTGGGGTTCGGCGGGCGGCAATCTTGTCGGCTCAGGATGGATTGCCGCAGTAAAGCTCGTCGTGTTGCCGTGCGTGGCATGGCTGCTCGGGCGCGCGGTGGGGCTCGAGGGGATGGCTTTTGATCTATTGGTACTCTTCGCCGCGATCCCGTCGGCGAGTTCAGCCTACATTCTTACCGTGCGCATGGGGGGAGACGGTGCCGGGGTGGCATGGTTGATTTCTGCGACCACCGTGCTGTCGGTGCTGACTTTGGCATTCTGGATTTCCTTGTTGTAGGCCTGCGTGGAGCGTTTCAGAGATCGGATTCGGCGCCTTGTTGATCGTTCCGGGCCGCAAAGCGATTGAGCAAGGCGCGCAAGCGCGCCGGACGCACCGGTTTGAGCAGCACGGGCAGGCCTTCTCGTTCGGCCAGGCTAACGGCCTCGGGGCCGGTGTCGCCGGTAATCAATGCTGCAGGCAGGTCCGCGCCGTATCGGAACCGCAGGGCGCGGATGACGCCGGCGCCGGTGGTGTGGTGAGCAAGACGATAATCACTCAGGAATGCGTGCGGGGGGCGGCCGCGGGCATCAATTTGATCGATGAGGTGGGTGGGGTCCAGGGCAGCGCAGACTTCACAGCCCCAGGACTCCAGCAGGCTGGTCATCGCTTCGAGCACCAAGGGGTCATTGTCGAGGATGGCGACGCATAAACCGCCCAGATCGCCAGGCTGGCGGATGTCTTCGAGGTTGTTTTCGGGATCTTCCGACGTGCTGGCGGGTACGGTGATGGTGAACGACGATCCGCGTTGCGGGGATGAGCGCAGGGTGAGCGGGTGGCCGAGCAAATCAGTGAGGCGACGCACAATCGCAAGGCCCAGGCCAAGCCCCTTGTCGCGCGCGCGTTCGGGGTTTTGCAATTGAACGAATTCCTGGAACACCATCGCTTGCGCTTCGGGCGGAATGCCGATGCCGTTGTCGTGAACTTCGATGCGCCAGTGGCCACGGCGCCGGCGGCAGGCGACGAGCACCTTGCCGCCCGGTGAATAGCGCACCGCGTTGCTGGTCAGATTGTTCAGGATGCGCTCGAACAAGACGGGGTCGCTGACGCACCAGGCTTCAGTCGGGCGGATCCGTAAGGTGACATGGTTGTCGGCCGCGGCGGCGTGCTGCGTGGCGGCAAGGCGCTCGAAAATGGGTTGCAGCGGAAAGGCGCGCAGGCTGGGTTCGAGCGCTCCGGCGTCAAGGTGGGAAATGTCGAGCAGGCTGTCGAGCAAATCTTCCATTGCACGTGCAGACGCCGTGACCTGACGTAGCAGGCTGCGGCCTGCGTCATCGAGTGAGCATTGCGACAACTCGGAAATAAAAAGCCCGAGCGCGTGCATCGGTTGCCGTAAGTCGTGGCTGGCGGCGGCCAGAAAACGCGATTTAGAGCTGTTAGCGCGTTCCGCTTCTTCCTTGCGGGTGCGCAATTCGGCCGTGGCCGCCTCGATATGCGCGCGCATCGAAGCGTGCGTGCCAGCCAGTTCCTCGGCCATTTTATTCACCCCTTCGGCGAGCTGCCGCAAACTGCCGCTGCCGACGATCGGGACACGTTCTTCGAAACGACCTTTGCCGATGCGCGAGACGGCTTCGGCGATGCGCTGGATCGGGGTGCTGACGCTGCGACTCATGGAGCTGGCCAGCAGCAATGTGAAAATCAGTGCGGCCAGCGCCGTCAATGCGCCGGTGCGCAGCAGAGCGGCCCGTTCTTCGTTGAGCTGATGCCTGCCGTGGTCAAGAAGTACATTGCCGAGAATGGGCGGATTGCTGTCGCCGCCGAAGCCGTCTAAAGAAGACGGGATGGGTTTGATGACGCGGATGGTGTGCGTGCTGCGGAGAATGTTCGGTTCGGCCGTCAAAGCGGTCCCGAGCGGAATTTCGGGGTCGAGTGCGCCGCTGGATGCAAGGACCTCGCCGAACAGGTCGACGATCTGTACGCCGGTGATTCCTTCTTCGCTCAAAGTGGCCTGAACGAGTTGCTGCAGGGCGTCGTAGTTGCCTGAAAACGTTGCGTATTGGCTTGCCGCAACCAACTGGCGAGCATGAGCGCGGCTGTGCAGAGCGTGCGCGGCTTCGATGTCATCAAGCCGCGTTTGGGTGTAAAACATGGTCAGGAACAAGGCAACCACCAACATTGGCAGCACTGCCACCAGCAGCACGCGCGTGCGCACGCTCCAGTTGAATTTCATGTCGCCCCCTTGTTTTCCGTCGTGCGTTTTCTGGTGCGCAAGGTTTCGTGTTTGCGATGATTCCCGTGCAACAATCGCGATAGTAGGCGCGTGTTATGCTTGTTGTCATTTTTCCGGTCGAAGATCAGGAGAGCTGAGATGACCAGGGTGCTGATCGTCGAAGACCATGCGCTCGTGCGCGAGGCCATGGCGCAAACGCTGATACGACTTGATGCCAGCCTTGAATGCGTTGAAGCGCGCGGCTCAGAAGAGGCGCTTGCGCTGCTTGAGGCGCGCACCGACTGGGATCTCTCGATTATCGACTTGATGCTGCCGGACATGTCGGGTTTCTCGCTGCTTGGCGTGCTCGCCAAACGGTTTCCTGATGTGCCCACCATCGTCGTCTCGGCGCTGGATGATCAGGCGACGTTGCGCCGGGCGATGAAAGTCGGAGCCTCGGGCTTTGTGTCGAAAAGTGGCTCGAGCGACGATTTGCGCGTTGCCGCGCGCAGGGTGCTGGATGGCGAAGTGTTTTTTCCGCCCACGCAGGATGTGGTGGCGGACAGCTCTCGGAGACGTAACGCACGGGATGTCGAGGCCCGCGGGCGCCTCACCGTGGCGCAAACGCGCGTGGCCGAGTTGCTCGGTCAAGGCAAGACCAATCGTGAAATCGCGGATCTGTTGGGCTTGTCTGAAGGCACGGTCAAGGTGCACATGTCAGCAATTTTCCGCGCAATGAACGTACGTAATCGTGCGCAGGCGCTGGTGGCGTTGTCGCGCGGTTGCGGCCGGGCCTAGCGGCCGCGCGAGTGGGGCTTCAGGCTCGACACTCTTCCGATACGTTTTTAGCGTTGCGTGCAACGTAGAGGCATTTCGTCTGCAGAAAGACGGTTGTCGAGATTCATTGCGGTCAGGCCGATGGGCTCGGCGTGGGTCGCGTCATGAATCTCGAGCAATTCAAGCGCCTGGCGCGCGAGCGCGCGACAGGCGTTGGACAGCGGAGTTGGAATTTGCTCCGGGATGTTTTTTTGTAACAGAAGCTTGCTCGCCGACAAGGCGTTGACGGGCCGAAGGATGCGGTGCTGGTACGGGCGCATCAACTTTGCAACATTGCGGTCGGCGGCCGTGCGTTGCCAGGGGTTGGTGGGCCATTGTGATGGCACGGCATAGGCGCGCGGAAACGCTTCCAGATCGCGGATGACGGTGCGGATGTCTTCATGCGAGTCGCGAAACGGCAGAAGCACAAGATCGGCCAAGGCGTACAGGTGTTTGTCCATTTCGCTGCGGTTGCCGCCGCCGTCGATCACGCCGAGCCAGTTTTCCAGTGAGCGCAGTTTGGCCACCACCTTGTCAAGCGATGCCAGCGTGCGTGCGTCGGCGGTCACGTAACGGCGGCCCGCAGGATTAAGCGGCTCGCGCGCCGTGTCGGTCAGCACGCAAGCGGCACGATGGCCGAGCAGGCCGAGGCCCTGGCTAAGCATGTGCGACAGTGAGGTCTTCCCGGTCCCGCCCTTGTTGCCGATGACACAGATGATTTCAGCCATGCAGCGTACTCCGTCCAGATGCAAGTTTTCTGCCGTACATTATCGGCTGCCGCGAAGCGGGGGTTGAGTCGGAAAAGCGGGCTCTTTGCCTCGTTAATCCACGTTCATCCCGAAAGGCGGCTGAAAATGAAAAAAATAGCGCAACGGATTTGACACCGACCCGCTGAGGCTCTATAGTGCGGCGCTTCTCTGGAGGGGTACCCAAGCGGTCAACGGGATCAGACTGTAAATCTGACGGCTCAGCCTTCGAAGGTTCGAATCCTTCCCCCTCCACCAGGTTTCAAGGCCCGCATCGTTTGCGGTGTGGGTTGGGTGCAGTGAATCGTCTGTATCATGTGCGGGTGTAGCTCAATGGTAGAGCAGAAGCCTTCCAAGCTTACGATGAGGGTTCGATTCCCTTCACCCGCTCCAGAGCCAGAGGGTTTTGGTTTCAAAGGAGCCCATGTAGCTCAGTGGTAGAGCACTCCCTTGGTAAGGGAGAGGCCACGTGTTCAATCCACGTCATGGGCACCAGCAGTTTGGTCTGGCTGCGTGCGGACCGTCGATTCGTTGATCTGTTTTTGACGACTTAAGAACAAGAGGTGTTGGCATGGCTAAGGGCAAGTTTGAGCGGACGAAGCCGCACGTGAACGTAGGCACGATTGGCCACGTTGACCATGGCAAGACGACGCTGACAGCTGCGATCACGACGATTCTGACGCAGAAGTACGGTGGCGACGCGAAGGATTAC
>DATGNI010000149.1:0-8383 GCA_035306825.1 Azoarcus sp.
AGTGCGCGGCACATCGGGTTTTTCAATTGGACAGGTGGAATGTTCCATGCCGCCCATCCGATCTTGCGGGTGGGCGAGTCAACGAATGGCATCCATCAAGCCGTTCCCCCACCTTGAGCGCGTCGGCCTGGATCACAGGTAATGGTATGACTGACGAGGTATGGACGACTGGCACCACGCCGCACTCCCGTTGAATGGCGTGCGGGAATGGGCTGTGCACGAACTGAATGTCCGGCGTGAAGCGTCTGATATGCAGGTGTTTGAAATTCGCAGCCCGAATCGTAACTCTTTGGCCACACCCCCTCATTAGTGGCTGAGGGCGTGCTGCGTGCGAGGGGCGCTCGTTGATGACGTTCCGTGCATCGGGGGGTTGAGTGTCATGCTGACGCCCTGCGTGCCTTCATCAAGGTTTCCGCTGAACTCTTGTTGGGACGCGTACTCTTTTTTCGGTTCGTGCTGGATGTCATGGCGTGAGCGGGCGTCGCTGGGCTCGTGGTCGCGATAATTGTCTGGGTTCGAGAGCAATTCGCGCAGCGATTGAAAGTGTTCCTCGGCGAACGCCTGCGGCGCAAAAACGAGGGTTAGAAACAAAGTGAAGACCGCTAGACGTCGTTTCATAATCGTTTCCTGAAGTAAGGCACGCAGCGTGCGCCCGACGTCATGGTCGGTCAATCCTGCAATCGTTTCAATTTTCGTCAGTGTCAGACGTCAAAAGGCGTGGCGAACGCCCAGTACCAGCCCTTGACCGCTCTTGTCCGAATGCTCGTTAAAGCGCGCGGTCGGCAATACGCCGGTGCCGGCGAAATCGCCATTATGGAACTGGCGGTAACCGGCATAGGCCGTGGTGCGTGACGACATGTCGTGCGTATAGGCCAGCGTCCACATCGAGGCTTCGTCATGATTTTCTCCGCCGAGCTGGGCATAACCGGCCAGCAGCGATCCGGAGCGGGTGATCGGCATCTGGCCGGAAACTTGCCAGACGTGATCTTTCCATTGCATGCCGCCGATGGCGTCCGCGTGGAATTCCTGCCAAGAGGCAGAAAGTGACGCAGGGCCGAAATCGTAACGGCCGCCCATAAACCATTCTTCCTGGTCCAGACGGTTGCCGGGCGTATCAAAGACTCCAAACGGCTCGCTGTACTGACGCCAAGACAATCCCAGCGTGAGTCCGCCATGTTGATAGAGCCCCCCCAGGCCGACATTGGACCGGTCGTGTTGAGGTAGGCGATCAAAGTGGCTGCCGCGTGCCACCGAAGGCGGGGTTTGGATCCCGTGCGAGAACAACGAAGGGGCCAGCGTCGGGGATGCGGCGAGGGGCGCGATGGCGGTGGTGAAGTCGTGCGTGCTTTGACGCGAACCGAACAGCGGCAGCAAGGTGATTTTCAATCCATTGCCGAGACTCTTTCGGTTGTGTCGCGTCTCGTTTTGCGACAACAAGGGTGTGTCAATGCGCAGGCCGCGCGCGTGCCGGGCGTTTTCGTCATATAACGTGACGCCGGGCGGTTCGGCCTGTGCGGTGACCGCGAACAGACCGGCTGCGAGAAGCAAGAACTTCTTGCCAAGCATGGGTGTGTTTGCCTTTTCCTGGACGCGGCCAACGGTTTTCGGAGACATGTCGTTTTTTGTAGAGTGCACCTTACACGGTAGATGGACTGCTTCTGCTTGCCAAGAGTTCCGAGGGATTCGAGTATTTTGTTACATGTCTTCACGTTTCGTACCCGCCGTGCATGCGATGGCAGTGATCCGGCATGAGGCTGCAGGAACGCCTGGGGTACCGGGGACCTGGCGACACCGCTCAAGCTGTGCGACGAAGGCAAAACTCTTGAGTTTGTTGAGCATGCAGGTCGCAACAGACATTCAAGTCCTGTAAGGTGTGATTTTTTTCATGCTTCACCAACTGCATCGTTCGATCGGTGGAGGTTCATTTACGTACACATGCAGAGGTACCACATGGCACAGGCCAAGCAGGGCGATACCGTCCGCGTTCATTACACCGGAAAGCTTGAGGATGGTTCGGTGTTTGATTCTTCGGCCGGCGGCGAACCGCTTGAATTTACCTTGGGTTCCAACCAGCTGCTCCCCGGTTTCGAAAAGGCCGTGGACGGTATGGAAGTCGGCAGCAGCACGACCACTCATATTCCTTCCGATGAAGCCTACGGCCCGCATCAGCAAGAGGGGCTCATTGATGTGCCGCGCGACCGCATTCCGCCAGAGATCGACGTTCAGGTCGGTCAGCAACTTCAGATGCAGACTCAGGATGGCCGCCCGGTTCCGGTGCGCGTAATTGAGGTGGGCGACGCTGCAATCAAAGTGGATGCCAACCATCCGCTGGCGGGCAAGGATCTGAGCTTTGAGATCGAACTCGTCGCGATTGTCTGATCCGACCAGAGTTTGGTTTGAACGGGCCGGTTTTAACCGGCCCGTTTGCGTTGACGTAATGACGTAAAATCACTGTTTTCGGCGCGATCGTGTCGCCACTTCAACCCGTTCAGGAAACCGCCATGACCACTGACAAACGTCGCAAGCATTCTGCCGAAGTCGTTGACGGCCTCAGCAAAGCGCCGGGTCGCGCGATGCTGCGCGCCGTAGGCTTTACCGATGAAGATTTCACCAAGCCGCAGATCGGTATTGCCTCCACCTGGAGCAATGTCACGCCGTGCAACATGCACATCAACGTACTCGCCGATGAGGCCGCGCGTGGCGCGGATGCAGCGGGTGGAAAAGGCGTGATCTTCAATACCATCACGATTTCCGATGGCATTGCCAACGGCACTGAAGGCATGAAATATTCGCTCGTTTCGCGCGAAATCATTGCCGACTCGATCGAGGCGGTGGCCGGTTGTGAGGGGTTTGACGGTCTCGTCACCATCGGTGGATGCGACAAGAACATGCCGGGCTGCATCATCGGCATGGCGCGCCTGAACCGCCCGTCCATTTTTGTGTATGGCGGTACGATCAAGCCGGGCGCCAACCACACCGATATTATCTCGGTGTTTGAGGCCGTCGGTGCCCACGCGCGCGGCACCATGACCCTCAAGGAAGTGAAGGACGTTGAGGACACCGCGATCCCCGGTCCTGGTTCCTGTGGCGGCATGTACACCGCCAACACCATGGCCTCGGCCATCGAGGCATTGGGCATGAGCCTGCCCGGCAGCTCGGCGCAGGACGCGGTCTCAAACAACAAGATGGAAGATTGCCAGCGCGCCGCCGCTCAGGTGCTGAAACTGCTCGAGCTGGATCTCAAGCCGCGCGACATCATGACCCGCAAGGCCTTCGAGAACGCCATCACCACCATCATCGCGCTTGGAGGCTCTACCAACGGCGTACTCCATTTGCTTGCGATGGCGCACGCCTGTGAGGTGGATCTCAGCCTCGAAGATTTCACTGAAATCGGCAAGCGTGTGCCGTTGCTGGCCGACTTGCGTCCCAGCGGTCGTTTCATGATGTCGGAACTGGTCGCCATTGGCGGTATCCAGCCGCTGATGAAAATGCTGCTCGATGCGGGCTTGTTGCACGGCGATTGCATCACCGTTACCGGCCAGACGCTGGCGGAGAACCTTGCCAACGTCGCGCCGTATCCAGAAGGCCAGGAAATCATTCGATCGCTGGACAAGCCGATCAAGAAAGACAGCCATCTGCGCATTCTGTACGGCAACCTCGCGCCGACCGGAGCGGTGGCCAAGATCACCGGCAAGGAAGGCACCAAATTTACCGGCAACGCCCGCGTGTTTCACTCCGAGGAAGAAGCGCTGGATCGTATCCTGGACGGCACCGTGGTGGCCGGTGACGTGCTGGTGATTCGCTATGAAGGCCCGAAAGGCGGCCCGGGCATGCGCGAGATGCTGAGCCCGACCTCCGCCATCATGGGCAAGGGTCTTGGCAGTGATGTGGCGTTGATTACCGACGGTCGTTTCTCCGGTGGCAGCCACGGTTTCGTGGTGGGCCACATCACGCCGGAAGCCGCAGAGGGCGGTCCGATTGCATTGGTGGAAACGGGTGACAAGATCACCATCGACGCCGAAGCCAACGTCATTACCGTGCACATCGACGATGCCGAGATGGAACGTCGCCGCGCGACCTGGAAGCCGCTGCCGCCGCGCTACACTCGCGGCGCGCTGGCGAAATACGCTAAAACCGTCAGCTCGGCTTCGGAAGGGGCGGTGACGGACAAGTTCTGAGTCGCAGGCTCCGCGTAACCCACGCCGCGCTCCAAGTGCGTTTCCGCGGCGTGGGTTTTGAACCAAGGTTCAATCCATTTGGGGCACGCATGAACCCGATTTCCTGGCTGTATCTGGGCGTAGCCATCGTCGCCGAAGTCATTGCCACTTCTGCGCTCAAGATGAGCGACGGCTTTACGCGTTTGTGGCCGTCGCTGATCGTGATCGCGGGCTACGCCTGCGCGTTCTGGCTGCTGGCGCTGACCTTGCGTTCCATTCCGGTGGGGGTTGCGTATGCAATCTGGTCCGGGCTCGGCATTGTGTTGATCGCATTGATCGGCGTCGTGTTGTTCGGGCAGAAGCTGGATGCAGTGGCGATCCTGGGTATGGGACTGATCGTGAGTGGCGTGATCGTGCTGAGTGCATTTTCAAAATCGACCGGACATTGATTCTGCGCGCCAAACAGCTGCTGCGCTGAGGTTCGAATCAACGTCGAGGCAGGCTTTGATCGACGTGTTTGATTGAAAATCATCGAATCTGGCTGTGTACGACGGAGGAGCACGAAGCGCCACGGTTTATCGTGGCGTTTCGTGTGTATTGCGAAAGCGTGATCAATCTTTCCCAATAATCGTCATGTCCACCCAGCCGATGCCTTCGAATTCGGCGTGAAGCTCTTCGCCGCCGTCGACGAAAAGCATGCCGGTGCAACTGCCGGTGGTGACGAATTGGCCCGCTTTGAGGCCACCCGCGCGTACCGCGACGTGATTGGCGAGCCAGGTGATGAGAGGGAAAATGTCGCCCGCCAGATTGCCGCCGGTTTTGTCGACCCAACGTTCGCCGTTCACGTCGAGAATGGCGCGTTGCTTCGTCTGATCGAGACCGATCAGATTGGATCGCCCGTCACCATAGACAAAGGCGCCGTTGCCGAACGCGTCCGCGCCGAGCAGGACACGGCTGGTGTGAGGGTGAACCTGAAGGCGGTAGGTGACGATCTCGAAAGCCGGATGTACGGTTTCGATCGCGGCGAGAACTTCCTCATGCGTGTAGGGGCTGCTGCGCGGCGGAAGATCCTCTTTCATGCGCACGGCAATTTCGCATTCGATGCCGCACTGCCCGGCCTTCCAGGCTGGCATGTGGTAGCCCGACGGGTGGATGGCTGAGGCCGGCATCGGGGCACACGTGGGTTCGGCGTTGGGTTCTTTGGCACTGACCTTCCAGCCGCCGATTTCGCCGAGGTGTTCGGAGACTGCATCCTGAATTGCGTAGGCTTGCGCAAAGTCGGTTGGCTCACACCCTGGCGGCAGTGCTTTCAGAGCCTTGCCCTGGCGACGGGCGTCGAGCAGTGCTTGTGCGGCACATTGGATGGCTTTTTGGCCCATGACGTTTCCTCCTTGGCGGGTCAGTCCACGATGCGACCTCCCGGTTGCGGTGACGCTTGTGAGGCGCCTTCCTGCGCTTGCTCTCGACGCTTGATGCGGCGGCAAGGGCGTACTCGGACTTGTCGAACGAATATGTCGCGCAGCTCCTTTGTGTGTGCCTTTCCCTCAGCATAGTATTCCTTGAGAGTGCGGGAAGGAAGAAGGCTGGGTTTCGGCGGCTGCAGCGAACCGCAGCAGGTTCCCGGTTTTCAGTGCAGCCGCGTCAAGATGGGCGGAGAAACCGCTCTCCAGCGTCAGGTACAGGTCGTGGCGGGTCGCCTTGGAGAGGCTCTTGGCGGTGCACGTCGAGCACCACGGCCACGTGCAGTGCCTTACGTTGTGCGCCATCGGCAATCTGATGACGACAACTGGTGCCGTCAGCCACAATGATCGCATCCGTTGCCTCGCGTACGGCCGGCAGTAATGAAAGCTCTGCCATCTGCATGGAAATGTCGAAGTGCGCGGCTTCGTAGCCGAACGCGCCGGCCATGCCGCAGCAGGAGGATTCGATCAGCTGCGGTTTTGCGCCGGGAATCATGCGCAGCACATCGAGGATCGGAGGGGTCGCCCCGAATGCTTTCTGATGGCAATGGCCATGCACCTTGATCGGCTGATCGGCCGTGCGCAGATTCAACGAAAAACGACCCTTGCGTGCCTCGGTGGCGATGAACTCTTCGAACAGAAACGCGTGTTCAGAAAGGGTTTTTGCGGCATTGCCGAAGCCCATTGCAAGCAGTTCGTCACGCAGGCTGAGAAGGCAGGAGGGTTCCAGGCCGACGATGGCGATGTCCCGTTCGGCGAAAGGGAGCAGGGCGTCAAGCAAATCGCGGGCTTTCGCGCGGGCTTCGCCGGTCATGCCGGCGGCCAGATAGGTGCGCCCGCAGCACAGGTTTGTGCCGTTGTGGGCGCGCGCGACATGCACGCTATAGCCGGCAGCCTGGAGTACGCGTACTGCAGCGATGGCGTTTTCCGAATCCAGAAAACCGTTGAACGTATCGACGAACAGCACCACGCCCTTGTTGGCGGCGAGGACTTCTTCGCGGCTGACGAGCGGCAGTTTGTCCGCACTGCGCCAGAAGGTGTCGCGGCGCCATTTCGGCAGGCTGCGTCGGGCCGACAGGCCGAGGAGCTTTTCGCTCAGATAGGCCGCGCCGGGAAGCGTATCGCGCAGATTGAAGAGCCACGGCAGACGGCTGGCGAGCGGGGCGTAGTTGGGCAGATGGGCGATGAGCTTGTCTGTGAACGAGATGCCGTGACGCGCCGCGCGTTGGGCGACGACTTCGTACTTCATTTTCGTCATGTCTACGCCCGTGGGGCATTCACGCTTACAAGCCTTGCAGCCGACACATAGATCGAGCGCTTTCCTGACTTCGTCGCCGGTCAGCGCGTCGGGGCCGAGGCGACCGGACACGGCCATCCGCAAGGTGTTGGCGCGTCCGCGCGTGAGGTGGATCTCGTCGCGTGTGACGCGGTAGCTCGGACACATCGTGCCGGTGTCGAACTTGCGGCAGTGACCGTTGTTGTTGCACATCTCGACGGCCTTGGCAAAGCCGTGCGTGGGGTCGCCGCCCGTGCCGGGAGGGGTGGTTTCTTCGGTGACGGCGTCGTTTTGCACGTTCCATGCAGACCAGTCGAGCACCGGTTGCAGTTCGATGCTGCGATACGACGGCGGGTGGCGAAACAGGCGCTCGTCGGTCATCTTCGGCGGATCAATGATCTTGCCGGGATTCATCAGGTTTTCCGGATCGAGACGGTTTTTTAACAGGCGGAAGGCCTCGTTGATCCTGGATCCGAACTGCCATTCGATCCATTCACCCCGACACAGACCGTCGCCGTGCTCGCCACTGTAGGCGCCGCGGTATTTGCGCACCAATTCGGCGGCTTCTTCGGCGATCGCGCGCATCTTGCCCGCGCCGTCACGACGCATGTCGAGGATGGGGCGAACATGCAAGGTGCCGACCGAAGCGTGTGCATACCAGGTACCGCGCGTGCCGTTGCGCGCGAAAACCTCGGTGAGCGCGTCGGTGTATTCGGCCAGATGTTCGAGCGGTACCGCACAGTCCTCGATGAAGGACACCGGCTTGCCGTCGCCCTTGAGGCTCATCATGATGTTCAGCCCGGCCTTGCGCACTTCCCACAGCGCTTTTTGTTCGGCGTCCGACACGATCTGGACGACATTGCCGGACAGGCCGAGATCGCCACTCAGTTCGACCAGTTGTTGTAACCGATGCAATAGTGCGGTGCGCTCGTCACCGGAAAATTCGACGAGCAGGATCGCCTCCGGCCGACCGATCAGCGCGGCTTCAATCACCGGGCGGAAGCTGGGGTTGTCGATCGACAGCTCGATCATCGTGCGGTCGACCAGTTCCACGGCGCTGGGTTTGAGCTGGACGATGTGCTGAGCTGCATCCATCGCCTGGTGAAAGCTGGGGAAGTTCACCACGCCGAGTACTTTGTTGCGCGGCAACGGAGAGAGCTTGAGCTGGAGGCTTTTGGTCACCCCCAGTGAGCCTTCGGCACCGACCATCAGATGTGCGAGGTTGACACTGCCGTCGCCGGTATAGGGCTTCTCGCTCATCGGATAGAAAATGTCGAGGTTGTAGCCCGCGACGCGGCGCATCACGCGCGGCCACCGGGTGTCGATGTCGGCATGCAGCGTGTCGACCAGACCACGCACATAATCGGCCAGGACACGTTCCTTCGATCCCAGGCCATGGAGCGGGCCGAGCGCGAGTTCGGTACCGTCCGCCTGCCAGACGTTCATGCCGAGTACGTTGTGCACCATGTTGCCGTAGGCAATCGAGCGAC
>DATGNI010000150.1:0-27876 GCA_035306825.1 Azoarcus sp.
CTTCGCTTTCGTTGCGCATGCGATCTGCGAGGGATTGAACCTGCGCCGCCACCACGCGCTCTGCCTGAGCGTACGTTTCCAGCACCTGGAGCTGGCGCGTGTCGCTGTCTTCGTTGATGGCGCGGATGTAGCCTTGCGTCAGCGTTTCCATGTGTTTTTCGATCTGCAGCGTGGCGAGATGATTGCCCAGCAGGGCAATGCGGGCGCGTTGGTATTGCACGCGAAGCAGCCACCAGGCGGCGATGCCTGTGAGCAGGATGAAGACGATTTCCATGGTGTGCGTTCGGTCCGAAGTAAAGGTCGCGAAGGGAAACGTTGCATTCTATCGCCCGTGCGTGGGGAGTGCTTGAATGCGCAACAGGCCTGAATCAAGACATCGGGTTTCCGCTGGGCGTTGGTGGCTGACGTTTTGCACGTTCATCGATCCCGGCATGGACAATCGAATGACAAGCGATATGCTTGAAGAGTGGTGTCAGGGTGGGTCTCGGGTACGGTGCTGAAAAAGAAACATGCCGAGGGCTCCAATCGCAGCAATTGTCTGCCCAGCCACGTCAGAGTTTGTTTTCAGCGTGTCGATAAGGAGTAAATCATGAGTGCTCCGCGTGAATTGGAACGTCTTGAAAATGTCATCACGCGTTATGGCTTTGCCTATCTGATGACGACCAGTGATAAAGGGTCGCCCCATGCGGTTCAGGTGAGGGTGGTTCAGCAGGGCAGCGATCTGGTGGTGAATGGTGTGGGGACCCACACGCGCGCGAATGCGCTTGCGCGACCCGTTGTGGGCCTGATCTGGCCACCGCAGTCCGAGGCGGAGTATTCGTTGATTGTGGATGGCGAAGCGACTGTGGTGGATGAGTCGCTACGGATCATGCCGACGCGCGCGGTGCTGCATCGAGCGGGGCCGTCCGCCTCTCATGAGGCGGGGAAATGTGCTTCAGATTGCGTGGAGCTGAGCCTGACCTCCCGCTAAGTCGGGCGACGGCCGTCGGATGTTTTTGAATCTGAGGTGGCGGTGCTAGCTGCGGAAACCGTCCTCACGTTTTTTGCAGCCGCGGTGCTGCTCGGTCTGGCGCCGGGGCCCGACAATCTTTTTGTTCTGACGCAATCAACGCTGCATGGCCGACGTGCGGGTTTGATGGTCATGCTGGGCTTGTGTACCGGCTTGGTCGTGCATAGTCTGGCGGTGGCGTTTGGCGTGGCTGCGGTGTTTCAGGCGTCCGCCGTGGCGTTTTCGGTATTGAAGCTCTGTGGCGCAGCCTATCTGCTCTATCTTGCGTGGCAGGCGTTTACGACCCGCGTCGGCAGTTCGTCTGATACGCGTTCAGGCAGCCCCGGTCGAGGGGAACTTTATCGCCGGGGAATCATTCTAAACATCACCAATCCGAAGGTTTCCATCTTTTTCCTGGCGTTCCTTCCGCAGTTTGCGGACCCGGCGCGAGGTTCTGTGGCCATTCAGATCATCCTTCTGGGTGGTTTGTTCATCATTGCAACTTTCCTGGTCTTCGGTGGCGTGGCCATCGCTGCCGGCAGTGTTCGCGTGTGGCTGTTGAAATCAGATCGGACGCAGAAGTGGCTCAACAGGCTGGCGGGCGTCGTTTTCATTGGGTTGGCCATCAGGCTGATTACAGCAGGGTGAGATGGGTTTTGAAAAGCCAGGGAGTTTTATGAGTGGGGTGGGGCCTTTTCCGATTGCCGCGGTCATTGTGGTCGTGGCCATTTTTTTTGCCTGGCTGACCGCCCGTTTCGTGGCGATACGCGTACTGGACCCTTCGGCCAAACGTGCTGGCGCGCTGGTGTTTGATGCGGCGATCATTGGTTTGATTGCAGCGCGCATTGGATACATCGCGCTTTGGTGGCCGGAATACGTGGCGTCGCCCTGGTCGATGCTGGCGATTGGAGACGGTGGCTTTGCCTGGTGGGCGGGTTTGCCGATGGCCGTGCTGTTTGTCGGCTGGCGAACGCGTACGCAAGCGGCGTTGCGGCGTCCGGCGTTGGTGGGCATTGCGGTGGGAATGCTGGTCTGGGCCGGCGGCAGCGCGGTGCCTGAGTTGCTGCGAAAGGGTGCGCCGCCTTTGCCGGATCTTGCCTTGACGAGGCTGGATGGCACGCCCGTGTCGCTGGAAGCGTATCGCGGGCAGCCTGTGGTAGTGAATCTGTGGGCGACGTGGTGTCCGCCTTGTCGGCGCGAGATGCCGGTGCTTCAGCATGCTCAGGAAGCGTATTCAGAGGTGAGTTTCGTGCTCGTCAATCAGCGGGAAAGTGCGCAGATCATCGAAAGATTTCTGGAGCAGGAGGCGCTGACGATGAGCGATGTATTGCTCGATCTGTCCGGGCAGGTCATGCAGGCCGTGGGAACCCGAGCGTTGCCCACGACGCTGTTCTACGATGCCGAAGGGCGTTTGGTGGACAGCCACATGGGCGAGCTGACGCGCGCGAGTCTTGGCAGCACCTTGCAGCGGCGTTTCGGGGTTGCAGCGGCGATTGATCCGTAGCGCGCAGCAAGCGCTTAGGCCGGGCACTGTCATGAAACGGGTGACGGTGCCCGGAGATGGCATGTTCAGTTCAGCAGTTTGAGCAGGTCGGCATGGAAACGTGTCGGGTCCTGTACCTGCGGCGAATGCGCCAAATCCGGGTAGAGCTGCAGGCTTGCATCCGGAATACGCTCCGCCACGTCGCGCGCCATTGCACGGTAATCACCCAGCGCTTCACGCTTGTCTTCGGGCGCAAGATGTTTGCCGATGGCGGTGTTGTCCTGTTCGCCGATGAACAGCACGGTCGGCACCTGCAGGCGATGAAATTCGTGATAGACCGGCTGCGTCAGGATCATGTCGAAGGTCAGCGCTGAATGCCATGCCACGGTTTCCTTGCCCGGCCCGTTGAACATGCCTGCTGACATATCCACCCAGCGATCAAATTCCGGCCGCCATTCGCCGTTGTAATAGGTGGTGAGCTGATAGTTTTTGATGCCTTCGCGCGTGGTCTTGAGCTGGCCCTCATACCATTCATCCACGCTGATGTAGGGCACGCCCTTGGCCAGCCAGTCTTCCAGGCCGATGGGATTCACCATGACCAGTTTTTCTACCCGCTGCGGATAGAGCAAGGCATAGCGCGTGGCCAGCATGCCGCCCATTGAATGGCCCATCACCACGTGTTGCGTGACGTCCAAATGATCGAGCAGAGCGGACGTATTGTGGGCCAACTGGTGAAAGCTGTACTGATAGCCAGTCGGCTTGCTGGAGCGACAAAACCCGATCTGGTCCGGCGCGACCACCCGATAACCGGCCTCGGTCAGCGCCGCGATGCTGCCTTCCCAGCTCGCGCCGCAGAAGTTTTTGCCGTGCATCAATACCACCGTGCGGCCGTTGGCTTGCGTGGTGGGCGGCACATCCATGTAGGCCATCTGCACGGTCTGGCCCTGCGACGTGAACTCGAAACTGCCGACCGTATGCGGATATTCGAAGCCTTCCAGCTGGGGGCCATAGACGGGTGTTTCAGCCAGCGCAACGGTCGGTGCGCAGAGCAGCACGAAGAATACGGTGTGAAGCCAGCGGTGCATGGTAAGAGTCTCCTCTGGGTGGCGAAGTGGCGTCGGACCGGGAAGGCGGAGCCTGTCGCATTCAGATCACGCGTCGGGTCTCATATCAAACGCCATAGTGCGGACATTATGCAGACACCTCGTAAGCTTTCTCAATCATGTAGTGGATGAGGCCTTCACGGGTGGCCGAAATGCGGGAAAGGGAATGAATTTGGCGGAGCCAATCAGGGAACGGACGGGAGTGCGTTGACCTGCTTAAGGCTCTCAAGACAATTTCCGGGGATACTGATCATGCCATGTGTCAGTTGATCCGGCTTTTTTTGAGGGAGGGTGCATGAAGACATCCAAAACAGCTTCCAAGGCGCAGAGAAAAACCAAGCCCCACCAGCGCTGGTTGCGCGCCCTGGCGGTGTTTGTCCTGTTGTTGGCGACGGCCGTGTTGATGGAGCCGTTGCTGCAACGACTGCCTGCCGACCATGTTGCGCAGGGTTGGCTCGATCCATTGCGCGATATCGCGACGGCGTTGGCGTCGCTGGCCGGCGCGCATCTGGTGTATACCTTGCTCGAAATCCGGTTTTTACGGCGGCGCAAGGGAAAGAGACCCGTGCCCAAGGTGTTGCTGGATCTGCTGCGAGTGCTGCTTTTTGTGGTGGCCACGCTGATCGGGCTGTCGTTGCTCTTCCGGCAGGATATGTCGGGCATTTTGACGGGTTCCGGTCTGGTATTGGCGATGCTTGGGTTCGCGATCCGCAACGTGGTGGCTGATACGCTGTCCGGCATCGCCCTTGGTATTGAGGCGCCGTTTCGCATGGGCGACTGGGTGCGTATCGAGACTCTGGCTGAGGGGCGGGTTCAGGAAATCGGCTGGCGGACGACGCGACTGATCACGCGCGACAGTACGTATGTGATTTTGCCCAACAGCCAGATTTCACGTCAGCGAATCACCAACTTCAGCGCCCCGAACAAGGATTACCGCGACAGCATTCAACTTACGCTGCCAGTTGATTTACCCGCCGCCCAGGCCAAGAAGATGATTGAGCAGGCGGTGGTGGGGGCCGAAAGCATCGTCGAAGCCCGGAAACCGGAAGTTCAGCTTGTGCAGTACGGCTTGCACGGCATCACCTACCGGGTGAAATATTGGGTGCCTCAGCACAATCGTGAGCCAGAGTGCCGCAACGAGTTGTTCAGCTTGGTGGATGCTGCCTTGCGTGAACAAGGCGTCAACCTGACATCTCAGGGCGTTCCTTTTTGTGCGGCGCAAACCATGGAAAGCGATACAGTCACATAAGGGCGCTCACAATGGCTATGGCCGGGCGAGGCTGAAGTTACCTAATCATCGAAACGTAATTGGAGGGAATGACGTGCGTTGCATCAAGCTGATTTTTTGCTCCGCTGTACTGCTGGCTGCGGGATGTGCATCTCAGCCTGCGACCGAGCCGGAAGAGCGGGCCGTGTTACCTCCCGAACAGACTGGAATCTGGACGGTGGTTGCGCATCATGCCCCCGGCGTCAGCGCCATGAGCGATACCGAAGCAAGTGCCTGGCATGGGTTGAGCGTGCGGCTGGAAGCCGACGCGGCGTTTGTGCCCGATGCGCATTGTGCGGCACCGACCTATACCGCGCGTACGGTCGAAGCGGATCATTTTCTTGCCACTGAATATCGGATCCGGAGCGAACAGCTGGGAGCGCTACGCGGATCGGAACAGATCACGGTGCTGGAGCTTGCGTGCGACGGTGCGCCCTGGAGCGCGCCGGGTGGGCGTTTGTTGATGACGTCAAACGCGGATCGTGTGTGGATGCCGTGGGATGGAGTGTTTTTCGAGCTGGAGCGGGATCATGATTTCCGGGCCACTGGCAACGAGCCGTTCTGGATGCTCGAAATTCGCAAGGGCAAGGCGCTGATGTACCGCCGACTCGGGTTTGAGGATGTTTTGCTGCCGATCCCGACGCCGAAGCGGGATCCGGCGGGCGGGAGCCAGATCTGGCATGTGCGCACCGAGACGCATGATTTGCACGCGGTGATCGAAGGCCGGCCATGCATGGACACGATGAGCGGAGAAATGTTCGAGGCAACGGTAACAGTGGTGCTCAACGAAGAAACGCTGCACGCCTGCGGCAGAAAAATCAGGCCCTGACCTTCCGCCTGTTGACGGAGGTTCAAGAGCGCTGAAGGGGGATCAAATGGACGGGTTGGTGGCGTTGGCGTGGGGGCTTTTTTGCGGCGGCGCTTCGCTGGTCGGCGCGTCGGTGGGGTGGTTTTCCAAGCCGTCGCCGCGTGTGACGGCCGGCATGATGGCTTTCGGTTCCGGCATCCTCATGTCGGCGGTTGCGTTCGAGCTGATGGGCGAAGCCTGGCACGCTGGAGGCCTGTTTGCGACGACCATCGGCTTTGTGGTGGGCGCTGCAATGTTCACCGTAGGCGCGGTTGTGCTCGCCGAAAAAGGGGCGCGCAACCGCAAGCGCTCTGTTTTGCCGGAAAAGAGCACGGCGGGTGTGGCCGCGCTGGCCATTGCGCTTGGATCGGTGCTCGATGGCGTCCCGGAATCCATCGTCATCGGACTCAGTGTGCTCGATGGGGGCGTGTCATTACCGATTGTGGCGGCGGTTTTTTTGGCCAACGTGCCGGAAGGCATGTCCAGCGCGGTCGGCATGAAAAAAGCTGGAATGTCGAAAACGTATGTATTCGGTTTGTGGGGCGGAATTGCGGTGTTGTGCGGCATCGGCGCCCTGGGTGGGTACATGCTGTTCCATGATGCACCCGCTGAATACGTGGCGGTGGCTCAGGGTGTGGCGGCCGGCGCGATCGTGGCGATGATTGCGGATACGATGATTCCCGAAGCTTTCAATGAAACACATAATGCTGCGGGTCTGATCACCGCGGCCGGTTTCCTGACCGCCTTCCTGCTATCGCATGCTTTTGGCTGAAGCGCATGAACGAAGGGTCGCGCGCATCGTGTATCCGGCACCAGATCCGGGTGGCTGTCGGCACTGAATGGCGGCAGATTTAAGGTTTGTCCGTCTTTGAGGCGGCCATTTCCACAGCACGCAGATGCGCCGGCCGCTCTTTGAGGCCGTTCCAGTAGGCAATGAATTCCGGGCGCTTTTCCAGCGTGCCAAATTGCATGCCCCAACCAATATGCGAGCCGACATAGACGTCGGCGGCGGAAAAGCGTTCGCCGGCAATATAACGCTTTCCGGCGAGCGCTCCCGCGAGCGTGGCGACGACGCTTTCATAGCTTCCGAAACCCAGTCCGGCCTGCATTTCGGGCTCGGGACACAGGCCTTGGCTGTTGAATGAAAGGGCCATTTCCAAGGGGCCGGCAACGAAGAACAGCCAGCGGTAGTAGTCTCCCCGCGCGGCCGGTTCGGGCGTCAGACCGGCGTCTGGAAAAACCTCGGCGAGGTAGGCGCAGATCGCGGCGGCTTCCGTGACGATTTGGCCGTTGTGACGGATCGCCGGCACTTTGCCCATCGGATTGATGGCCAGGTATTCGGGCGATTTCATCGGCGCTCCGAATTCGAGGATTTCCGTCCGGTAGGGCGCGCCGATTTCTTCCAGCATCCAATGCACGATGCCGCCACGCGACAAGGGGTGGGTATAAAAAACGAGCTCGGAATGCATCGTGGCGGCTCCGCATTGAAGGGGTGCGCGCAGTATAAAACCGGGCAGGTTGTGCCCGCGGCTTAGTTGTGGAAACCCTCATCTTGTGTTGTTTCATTTTGTAACCCAAGATGAGTGTGTAGCGTGGAAAGGGAGGCCGAAAATGGATACGACCATTTACGGTAAGACCGATCTTGGCAGGACTGAGATAATTTCCCGCGCGATGCGCCTGCCCGCCAGGTTGCGAGCGTTGCTGATCATGATCGATGGCAAACACTCGATCGGGCAGCTGCTTGAGAACCATCCGGTGCCGGATGAGGCCCGCGCTCAGATTGCTCATTTGGTCGAGACTGGACTGATTGCGCCGATTGGCGAACCCTCGCTGACAGAGGCCGATTCGTCAGAGAGGGAGACATTTTCTGAAATGGTCACGGTGACGGCTGCAGACGGGGATCTCGCCAAGATACGGCGGACGATCGGCCGCACCCTGATCGAGATGATCGGGCCGGATGCCGCGTTTTTCATGCCGCGTGTGCGCAAGGCCAACACGGCAGAGGCGATGCGGGAGGAATATGAGCGTTTGCGGGCGATGCTGGAGAAATCGCTCAATACCGACCAGGCCGAACGTTTCCGTCGGCGTGTGGAGCCCTTGTTCAAACGCTGATTTTTCGTCCGGACGGCAGGCCATTTTGCAGGCCGTGGTACTGCGTTTCCTGGCCGCTTTTTGGAAATTTGTGCGGACAGGACTCGGCCCGGAAATGCGCCAGCGAGTGTTCGACGTTGCGTTGAATCGTGCACATCTCGCTGGCGCGTTTCAGTCGTGTGTGGCCGCATCCAGTTCGATGTCCACCATCAACTCGGAACCGAGGCTGTCGAGCAGTTCGCGTAGGGTCTGATCGGACAATGCATCCGGCACATCCAGCTGCGCATGAACCTTGAAAAGATGGGATTCTTCTTGTGCGCCGCATAGCTCAGTGTTGAGTCGTTCGATGCTGACACCACGCTGGGCAAGCTGCATCGACAGGGTGCGTACGATGCCAGGGCGGTCCGGCCCTGTGAGTTCGAGGTGCAGCAGGCGCCGGCCGGCCGCGGCGGGACGGGCATCGGAGCGCACGATGGAAATCTGCAGATCGTCGGCCTCGAGTTTTTTCAGCGTCGTGATTGCGCTGTCTGCGTCATCGGGACTGACCTGCAAGTGGACGATGCCAGCAAACTGTCCGGCCATGCGGGTCATGTGACTGTCTGCCCAATTGACCGCAACGGTTTGGGCGCAGTTTGAAATCTTGCTCACGATGCCGGGTTTGTCCGGCCCCACCACGGTGACCACCAACGAGGTGGCGAGCGATTGTTCCGGTTCGACGAGCTTGACCTTGCGTTTGATTACCGGTGCATTCGTGGCAAAGCGTCCGTCCTGTTTCATCGCCGGCAGCGTGCCGTGTTCTCTGGCGTACTGTACGACTTCACGCATCAGGCGCAGGCCGAGCGGAGCCAGCGCGCGTTCCCACAGATCGCGTGCGCTTTCCCCTTTCAGAACGAAGCACCAGTCCTGCGCGGCGATCGCGCCATCATCCCAGCCTGCGTCGAGATGGTAGATCGAGCCGCCGGTAATCGGATCGCCTTCGAGCAGAGCCCATTCCACGGCCGCGATGCCGCGATGGCGCGGCAAAAGGGAGGGGTGATAGCCCACCGCGCCAATTTTTGCGCGCGCCAATGCTTCTTCGGTGACGAAGGCATGCGTGTGGGCGGCGATGATCAGATCGCAGTCTTCCTGGAGTGCGTCGCCGGGAACCTTGCGCGGACTGTCGAGAATTGAGAGCGGAATGCCAGCCTTGCTGGCGGCGAGAGCGAGGCGGTCATCGGTTGCGGGTGCAACCACGCGTACGACCTCAAGGCCGTCTTCGAGCAGATTCGCAAGTACGGCGGCGCCAAAATAGCGCGAGCCGATGACGGTGCACTTCATGCGGTTCTCCTTTGTAGAGGGTGGGCGCGACCGGCCGGAACGGGCCGCGCGGGATGGGGGCGATGTTACCGCGTTCAGTGGGCGTCAGTCGTGGGCATCGGGGCGGAATCAGAAACCTGTCGGCCTCCGGGCGAGAAAAACGGCTTCTTCTGCCGTGGTTTCGCGGGCGAGGATTGGATTGCGATGCGGATAGCGGCCGAACTGGTCGATGATGGCTTTATGAGCGTGGGCGAATTTCAGGTTTTTTTCCAGACCTGGCTGATCGAACAGACGGATCGAAATGTTCTGTATGACGCGCGATTCGCTGTGCATGTATGGAAGATACATAAACGCGCGCTGAGGAGGCTCCAGCGTTTGCTCCAGCCCGGCGTGCACCGCTTCCTGGGCGAGTGCGAGAGCCAACGGATCGGCGGCAAAAGCCTCCGCCGTGTCGCGATGAATGTGGCGCGAAAATTGGTCAAGCACAAGGATTTCGGCCAGCCGACCGTGGGCGCTAGTGCGCCACTCGAACAATTCGCAGCGCTTTGCAGCGGCCAGGGTGGCGCCGAAACGGATGCGTATTTCGCTGTCCACCTCGGCATTCTTGCTCCACCAGTCGGACGGAGTCAGCGTTTCGAACCAATAGCGCAAGACGGCGTCTGGGGAGGTGGTTGTTTTGTTCATGGTGTAGGCTGAGAGTTTATGTCCGTGATAGGAGAGGTCGATGGCAACGCGTGAGATTACCGCTGATAACTTCAATGAAAACGTCGACGCTGGTGGCATCGTCTTATTGGATTTCTGGGCCGAATGGTGCGCGCCGTGCCGCAGTTTTGCACCGACGTTCGAAGCGGCCTCCGAAGCGCATCCTGACATCGTTTTCGGCAAGGTGGATACCGAGGCGGAAAGCGAACTGGCTGCGGCCTTTCAGGTACGCTCGATTCCGACCATTGCCGTGATCCGCGACGGCGTGATGGTGTTTCGTCAGGCCGGTGTCTTGCCCGAAAGCGCGCTGGATCGCGTGATCGCCGGCGTGCGGGAACTCGACATGGATAAAGTACGCGCCGAAATCGAAGAGGACAAGCAGAGGGGGGTGTGAATGCGCGCCTTGCTCGTCTGCTGGGCGAAGGTTGCGGTCAGGCGGGACATGCGGAATCGCGGTTCAGCCGAAGGTGACGCGCGGCGTGCCCGTTTCCAGCCGCCCGATGACTTGAGCCTCGCCTTCCTGTTGCGCGTGGATGGCTGCCAGCACCTCGTTTTCCGCTGCCGGATCGCATGCAATCAGTAATCCGCCGCTGGTTTGCGGATCGGTTGCCAGCGTAGTGAGCCAGGCGGGCGCGTTGGCGGGCAGAGTGAGCTGCTGTCCGTAGCTTTGCAGATTGCGGGTCGATGCGCCGGTGGCGACGCCCTCTTTCGCCAGCATGAGTGCGTCGTGGATGACCGGCAAATGATCGACGTCGAGCTTTGCCGCGAGCTTGGAGGCGCGACAGATTTCGAGCAGGTGGCCGGCCAGGCCGAAACCGGTGACGTCGGTCATCGCGTGTACGGCCGGCAGCTGTGCGAGTCGTGCGCCGGCGCGGTTGAGCAGGGTCGTCCAGCGCAGCATTTCAGCGTAGGCGGCGTCGGATAGTCTGGCCTGCTTGAGGCCGGCTGACAGCACGCCGATGCCCAGCGGCTTGCTCAGAATCAGAGAGTCGCCGGCCTGCGCACGGGCGTTGGTCTTGAGTTGTTCGGGCGCCACAAGACCGAGCGCGACCAGCCCGTAGATCGGTTCAGGGGTATCAATCGAATGCCCGCCGGCCACCGGAATGCCTGCGTCTCGACATACGGACGCTCCGCCTTCGAGGATGCGTCCGATGATTTCGGCTGGCAGTTTGTTGATCGGCATGCCAAGTATCGCGAGCGCCAGGATCGGCTGGCCGCCCATCGCATAGACGTCCGATAGGGCGTTGGTGGCGGCGATGCGGCCGAAGTCGAAGGGATCATCGACGATCGGAGTGAAAAAATCGGTGGTGGCGATGAGCGTTTGTTGGTCGTTGAGACGATACGCCGCCGCATCATCAGCGTGCTCGGTGCCAACCAGTAATTGCGGTGGCCGGAGGCCGGGCGGGATCGACGCGAGCATCTGCGACAGGAGCGCTGGCGAAATCTTGCAGCCGCAGCCACCACCGTGCGCGAATTGGGTCAGGCGGACATCGTTCATGGCAAAAAGTCGCAACGCGGAAAGAGACGAGGATGCTAACGTGCTCGCCGCGACGCAGCAATTCGCGTCTGCGGCGAGCATCATTGCGTGTCAAGGAGGGGAGGATGCAAAGCATCTGTGTGTACTGCGGTTCCGCGCCGGGACGTGGTGAAACGTATTTGAATGCGGCGCGGGATTTTGGCATGGCGCTCGCACAGCGCGATGTGCGCCTGGTATATGGCGGCGCCTCGATCGGTCTGATGGGTGCTGTGGCCGATGCCGCGCTCGCGGCCGGCGGCAAGGTGATTGGTGTGATGCCCGAGGCATTGGTGCGCAAAGAGGTGGCTCACCGCGGGGTTGAATTGATCGTGACGGGTTCGATGCACGAGCGAAAGATGACCATGGCCGACCTGGCGGACGGATTTGTCGCCCTGCCCGGTGGAATCGGCACGTTTGAAGAGCTTTTTGAGATCTGGACCTGGGCTCAGCTCGGTTTTCACCGCAAGCCCTGCGGATTGCTCAACGTGGCAGGTTACTACGACAGTCTGCTCGCCTTCCTCGACCATGCACGTGCGGAAAGATTGCTCGCACAAAGCGTGCGCGATTTGCTGCAGGTCGAAGATGAAGCGCAGGCGTTGCTTGACCGCTTTTCAGCGTGGCAGGCGCCGCAGGTGGATCGTTGGCTCGGGCGGGGAGAGGTATAAACGCACGAACCGTCACGCCCTCCGCCCGAAGCTGTAGTCGCTCACTTGCGCTGCCATGCGCTGCGCAAGGTTGGCAGATTACGTTTTTTTCGGATACAGAATGATCTCGGTACAGCGAAACAGCGCAATCCGCCGGTCGTTTGCTTCATCGAACACCTCTGCATCCCACACCTGGGTGGTGCGGCCGGCGTGCACCAGACGCGCTTCGCTGCGGATTGCCCCTTCGCGTACGGTGCCCAGAAAATTGCTCTTGAGTTCGACTGTGGTAAAGCCCGATGCGCCTTCGGGCAGATGCGCGATGGTGCCGAACCCGCACGAGGTATCGGCGAGCGCGATCACTGTGGCGGCATGCAAATAGCCATTGGTGGCCATCAGTTCGGGGCGCACCGGCAGGCGTGCGCGCACGATACCGGCTTCGAGGTCGGTGAATTCAATGCCGAAATTCCCGGGCAGGTGAACGCCCTGAGCGCGCTTTTGAAGCGTTTCAAGCGTTACGCCGACAGCAAACGGGGGAATACGGGTCGTACTCATCAAAGACTCCTGAAAAGGGTTGCGTGAATAATTGGAGCGCCAGTTTTTCTGTTGGATCCGGCCGGGTCAATACAACAGGAAAGGTTGGCGCGTTTCCGTCCATGCGAGCTCATCTGCGCGTGCGGCAAGGCCGAGGTCTGCGGGTTCGGCACCGATGTCATCCACCCATTCCCGCAACAGCGGTCCGCCATTGATGAGGTCGATCGCGAGACGGTCGTGTTCGTACTCATACGGGAAGTCGCGCCACAACGGATAGGTCGGGGCGAGCTGACGCAACGCCTTGAAAGCGAGAGCCTGCAGTCGCCACGGTCGGAAATGGGCGTGGTCATAGGCGGCGTCTTCGACGTGAATCTGTACGCCCGCGCACAACTCTCCGGCGTACTTGTGGAAGGTCGGCTCGAACCAGCACGGGCGAAGGATGCAGCCGGCGAGCCATTCCGGCGCGATATCGTGCATTTTCGCAATAAGCGCGCCTGCATCGAGGTCCGGGGCGCCGAACAGTTCCAGTGGGCGCGTGGTGCCGCGACCTTCGGACAGGGTGGTGCCTTCCAGCAGTACGGTTCCGGCGTAGCAGCGCGCCATCGACAAGGTGGGCGCATTCGGGCTGGGATTGATCCAGCTGCGTTCGCCCACTGGCCAGCCGTAGCCCGGTGCCGCGTCCGGTTGCCAGCCTTCCATCGTCACCACTTCCAGATCCACGTCGAGATGCAGATGCGCGACGAACCACCGCGCCAGCTCACCCATGGTCATGCCGTGGCGCATGGGCAGTGGTCCTGCGCCGACAAAGCTCTCCCAGTCGCTGCGCAGCGTCAGGCCTTCCACCGGTCGGCCAGCCGGGTTGGGGCGGTCGAGCACCCACACACTTTTGCCGTGGCGCGCGGCCTCTTCAAGCACGTAGCGCAAGGTGGTGATGAAGGTATAGATGCGGCAGCCCAGATCCTGCAGATCCACCAATAGAACGTCAAAGCTGTTCATCATGCGAGCAGTCGGACGACGAACCTTGCCGTAGAGACTGAATACCGGGATGGCGTGGCGTGGATCGATGAAGTCGTCCGACTCGACCATATTGTCTTGTTTGTCGCCGCGCAGACCATGTTGCGGGCCAAAGGCAGCGGACAATTTGATTTCCGGCTGCGCTGCGAGCGCGTCGAGCGCATGGGTCAGCGTGGGGGTGACCGAGGCCGGATGGGCAAGCAAAGCGACGCGCCGACCGATCAGTCGTCGGCGCAGAGCGGAATTGGCGAGCAGGCGATCAAGGCCGGTCTGAAGGGAGTGTTTCATTGTTTGAGTGTACTGCTTCGGTGGACAGCGCCAAGGAACAGCGAAAGTCAGCATCTTAGCGCGGAGAACGACAATGCGAGGGTACGCAGAGATACAAGCCGGTACGTGCGTGACACCTTTCCCCGTGTGAAGCGGCTTACCGTGGAAGCGTGAAAATGCAATGCAGGGGGATATGACGATGAAAACGAAAGTCGCTTTGATCAGTTTTGCAGTGCTGATGCTGATGACCGGTTGTTCGACGTGGGACGGCATGAATCACCGTGAACGCAGTGCCACGACGGGGGCGGCGCTGGGCGGTGTGGCGGGTGCCGTGGTGACGGATGGCGGCATACTGGGCACCGTTGGCGGGGCCGCGCTCGGCGGTTTGCTGGGCGATCAATTTGGCAAGAGCAGTAATAACAATCGCCGTGACTATGACAAACGTCGCTATAACGACCGCAAGCATTACGATAATCGAGGCCATCGCGGAAATCGCGGCAATCGGGGCTACCGAGGCAATAACGGAAAACGCTATCGCTAAATGGCGCAAACAGCCGACGAATGCTTGTGAGGACGAAACCCACGCGCCACGTGGGCGCGTGGGATGTTTCATTGTGTGACGTGTTCAAACGGCGGAAGTGCGCCGAATAACCGATAGAAACGGGTGTTTTTGCGCGAAAAATCACCCGCTGAACGGTGACGACGCGATACAAGAGCCGTATGAATACACGCACTTTTTCGCGCTCAAGCCGTCTACCGTTGTGTCATGCATGAAATTACAGGAGGGTGATGATGAAAACGAAAAGCATGTGGGCAATCACTTTTGCGCTGATGCTGCTGGTGTCAGGCTGCTCGACCTGGGACGGTATGTCCAAGCGTGAACGGAGCGCCACAACGGGGGCAGCGGTCGGCGGTGTGGCCGGCGCAGTGCTGACCAATGGCGGCGTGCTGGGCACGATTGGTGGTGCTGCGGCCGGTGGCGTGATCGGCGATCAGCTGGGTAAATAAAACACGGTTGAATCCAACCGTGCGCGGCCCAGTACCTGGCGGGCAACGTCCGGGAGTCTCTCGAAGGTGAAAAGGGGACGCGGGCCGCGGTTTCATGAACGGTTTTTTTGAACGAGTGTTCTTCCTTTGCGCGGCCTGTGGGCCGCGCGTTTTTTTGGACGATTTGGCGAGTCAGGAACGTTCGCCGAAGTTTGAACGGGCATTTATTACTTCCCGATCAACGGAATGATTCGGCGGGTGCGTGGGTTGATTGGTAGAATTGCGCCCTTGCTGCCTCCGGGCGCTTTCAATTTTTGTATATTCGATGGCCACTCCATTCCCGCCCGAACTCGTTGAGGACGTTCGCAAGCGTCGTACTTTCGGCATTATTTCGCACCCTGATGCCGGTAAGACCACCCTGACCGAGAAATTGCTGTTGTTCGGCGGCGCGATTCAGCTCGCGGGCACCGTCAAGGCGCGTAAAAGCGCGCGCCACGCAACCTCCGACTGGATGGAGATGGAGAAACAGCGCGGCATTTCGGTGACCAGCTCGGTCATGCAGTTCGAATATGACGGCTACACCATCAACCTGCTCGATACACCGGGCCACCAGGATTTTTCGGAAGACACCTATCGGGTACTGACCGCCGTAGACGCTGCGGTGATGGTGATCGATGCGGCCAGCGGCGTGGAAGCGCAGACAATCAAACTGCTGGAAGTCTGTCGTTTGCGTAACACGCCGATCATTACCTTCATCAACAAGCTGGATCGCGAGGTGCGCGAGCCGTTCGAGTTGCTGTCCGAGATTGAGGATGTACTCAAGATCGAATGCGCGCCGATTACCTGGCCGCTGGGCATGGGTAAGCGTTTCGGTGGCGTCTATCATTTGCAAAAGAATCGCCTGATGCGCTTCACTCCGGGGGAGGAACGACGTTCCGCCGGTGAGGTCATTGAAGGCATCGACAACCCTGAACTGGACGAGCGTTTTCCGCTTGAAATCGAGCAGTTGCGCGAGGACGTCGAGTTGCTGGAAGGTGCGTCAAATCCGTTTTCGCTCGAAGATTTTCTTGCGGGAACCCAGACGCCGGTGTTTTTCGGTTCCGCCATCAACAATTTCGGCGTGCAAGAAATTCTGCACGCATTGCGCGACTGGGCGCCGCCGCCGCAGCCGCGTGACGCGGGCGTACGGGTGGTGGAGCCGGCCGAAGCACCGTTTTCCGGTTTTGTTTTCAAGATTCAGGCCAACATGGATCCGAAGCATCGCGACCGGATCGCTTTCTTCCGCATTTGTTCGGGACGCTACAACTCGGGCATGAAGGTGCGGCACGTACGTGCCGGACGCGACATGAAGCTCGCGAATGCGCTGACTTTCATGGCCAACGAACGCGTGCACAAGGAAGATGGCGTGGCCGGCGATATTCTGGGCATCCATAACCATGGCCAGCTCCAGATTGGGGATACGCTGACGGAAGGGGAAGTGCTGGGTTTCCGCGGCATTCCGTACTTTTCGCCGGAACTCTTTCGTGCGGCGCGTTTGCGCGATCCGCTCAAGGCCAAGCAATTGCAAAAAGGCCTGCGAGAACTCGGAGAGGAAGGCGCGATTCAGGTGTTCGAGCTCGACGGTGGCCAGATGTTGCTGGGTGCGGTCGGGCAGCTCCAGTTCGAAGTCGTCGCGCAGCGTTTGCAGGATGAATACAAGGTCGACGCCATTTTCGAGGCCGCCTCGATCTACACGGCTCGCTGGCTGACTTTTCCGGACGACACGGTGCGACGCAATTTCGAAATCGAACAGTCGATGCGTCTGGGTAAGGATGTGGATGGCAACCCCGTGTATCTCGCCAACAGCCGCTACAACCTTGATGTAACGATGGAAAAATGGCCCAACGTGGCCTTCCACGCAACGCGCGAACACGGCCAGGTGCTGTGAGGAAATGAACGCAGATGGGCGTGCAATGGTCTGACCTGCATGAGCGAACCCATAAAAACTCAGCGTCGTCTTGGCCGCGGCATGATCTATCTCGCGTGGATTGCCGCGCTGGGGCTGGTGTGGTTGGGGTTCGAATATCAGTTCAGGAACGCTTACGACCCCAATCGAAATCTTTCCATCCAGCCGGGTCAGACCGAACTTGAGCTCAAGCGCAGCCGGGGCGGGCATTACATCGCGCCCGGGACCATCAATGGCCAGGAGGTGCGATTCCTCGTCGATACCGGGGCAACAATGGTCTCGGTGCCGGCGCGGCTGGCCGATGAGCTGGGCCTCGTGCCGGGCGGATCGGCACGCGTGACCACCGCCAATGGAACGGTGACCGTACGTTCAACGAGAATTGATGAACTGCGGTTCGGCCCGTTTACCGTGACCAATGCGCCGGCGCATCTCAATCCGGGCATGCATCAGGATGAGATTTTGCTCGGCATGAGCGTGTTACGGCATCTTGAGTTCACCCAGCGCGGCGATACGCTGATCTTGCGTCCGCAGACGCCCTGAATCAGGCGTCAGGCGATGCGGAAAACCCGCCACGCCTGATGAGCGCGCTTTCCTTCATTCACGACACTGAAATTTTTCGGCGCCCGCCATGACTTTCCTGCGTGACGGGATGTCTGCCCCTCGTCCGTGATGTTTTTGCGGCGGAAACGTCTGTGCGCGGGTCCGCGCGTGCGATGCTGGTCGCGGCGAAGCGGGCGAGCGATGAGGCGGGTGGCGGGGTGGAAGCCTGTGACCGGTCATGCTACAAGCAAAGACCTTGCTTGACCCGATTCGAAGTGCCTCATGAAGCGTATGCGTTGGCCGCAGCGGCTGTTCGTTCTTCTGCGTGACGAGATCGCGCAGCTGACGACCTTGAAACCCCACCGTCGACCGTGGCAGATGCCGCTGGCGGCGGCGCTTGCGATCGGGCTGCCATTATTGTGCGGAGTCTTTGTCGGGCGCCTTGATCTGGGCCTGATCGCCTCGCTGGGAGGGCTGGTTTTTCTCTATTTGCCCGAAACGCCCCTGGCGCACCGCATGGTCACGATCATGGCCTGTGCTTTCGGCATGGTCGCCTGCTATGCGCTGGGTGCCGCCAGCCATCTGGTGCCGATGCTATTGGTGCCGCTGCTCACGATCGTGGCGATCCTCGTGACGATGGTCTGTCGGGTGTACCGCATCGGACCGCCCGGCAGTCTGTTTTTCATCATGGTGGCGGCAATCGGTGCCTATACGCCGTTGCAACTCGCCGATTTTCCGCAGGCCGTCGGGCTGTTTGCGCTCGGCGCATTGGGCGCCTGCCTGATTGCTTTCTTTTACAGCCTGATCATGCTGCGTACGCGCGCACCGCGAAGGGTCGAACCGTTACCGCGGCCGACGTTCGATTTCGTGGTGTTTGACGCTGTGCTGATCGGCCTGGCGGTGGGAGCGTCTCTCGCGCTGGCGCAGTTGTTGCAGCTGGAAAAACCCTATTGGGCGCCCGTGAGCTGTCTGGCCGTCGTGCAGGCGGCGTCGTTGCGTGAAGTCTGGACGAAACAGTTGCATCGCATTCTCGGCACCGTGCTCGGACTGATGATGGCGGGCGGTGTGTTGCTCTTGCCGCTCGGGCCGTGGGGCGTGGCCTGGGTCATGATGGTGCTGGCCTTTGTGATTGAAGTGCTGGTCGTGCGGCACTATGGCCTTGCAGTGGTGTTCATCACGCCGTTGGCGATTTTGCTCGCCGAGGCGGCGGCCTTTGGTCAGTTACCGGTCGGTGAGCTGATCCAGGCGCGCTTTGTCGACACGGTGCTAGGGTGTGCAGTCGGCCTGGGGGCGGGCGCATGTCTGCACAACGAACGGGTGCGGACCAGCCTCGGTGGCTGGATGCTGCGTATGCTGAGGCGCGCAGGAGGCTGAAATTCCAGCCCCCTGCGGCAAGAGAATTATTGCGCGCCGAGAAAGAACTCTATGGCCTGGGTGACAACCGGCGGGTGGATGATGTGCAGGCCGTTGAATTCGATAAAACGCACATCGTAGCCGGCTTCTTTCAGCTTCGCGGCGTTCGCGCGGCCGCTGGTCTCGATGGGCAGCTGCTCGTCGATCAGACCGTGCGCGATGAGCACCTTCGGCGAGCCTTCCTGCATGAAAATCGACATGAAACCGCCCGAGAAGGCGATCACATGGGTGGCAATGTCGCCGTTGGTAATGCCGATCGACAGTGCGTAGCTTGCGCCGTCGGAGAATCCCGCAAAGGCGATTTTCTGCGGATCCAGCGGAAAATGATCGGCAACGATGGCGAGCGCTTTCTCGAGCCGTTCCAGATCCGGTCCGTTGCCGCCAATCACGATGTCCCAGGTGGGCAGGATCGAATGTCCCGCCAGCACGATGAAGCCGTGATGTTCAGCGTGTTCTTCGATGAACGGCAGGACCTTTTCGGGCGAACCGCCCGCGCCATGGAAGAACGCCATCATCGGCACCGGCCGCGAAGTGTCTACGCTTTGCGGCACATAGAGCACGTAATCGCGCTCTTCGGAAACGCCAATATGGTTACGGCCGGGGCTCAACGGCTGTTTGGTGGGTGGCGTATGGGTGAATTTGAGACGGCCCAGAAGAGATGGATCTAGCATGCCGGCAATTCTAGCAGGAGACGCGTTGCAAGGCAGCGACTCGCGCCGCGTCGCCCTTCAGGCCGATCAGCTGCAACCGGGTGCTGCCTCGTGGCTCGCTCTGGTAAGTGGTGTATCAACATGATTTTCGGGCCGGCCCGAGGCTGTGCATCGCGCGCAAATCTTCATCAGGCCGACCGGAGAAGATGCTTCGAACGCGTGTTCTCGACGACTTTTCGCAGACGCAGGAAACGCCACCCGTCCCCACTGCTTTGGTGGCAAAGATCCACGATGAAATTTCAGCTTTCAGTTGAGGTGCTTGCAGACGACGGATTTCAGCGTCAGCATGACCATGAAAGACTGGTGCGGTTGCATCCCGTACGAATTCTCGGATGTTGGATGGCATCCTGAGAATGAGTCTGTCCGGAGGGAGTCGTCGCGACATTGAAAATCTGGCGTAACGGAGGTGAAGGTAATGTCACCGTGTGCGCCGTTGGACGACTCGTCCGGGCCTGTTTGCAGTTTTGCGCGTTGTGCGCGGATCTGCCCCGCCATCCGTATGCACAGGAGGAGCCGAGATGAATGTTTTCGAGCAGTGGGAATCCACCGTCCGGGGTTATTGCCGGTTGTATCCGACCGTGTTCGCGTCAGCGTCCAATGCGCGGCAAGTCGATGAGAAGGGCCGATCGTATGTGGATTTCTTCGCCGGCGCGGGCGTGTTGAATTTCGGCCATAACAATCCGCGCATGAAAAAGGCGCTGATCGAATTCATCGAGAACGACGGCGTGGCCCACAGTCTGGATATGTACACCGTGCCCAAACGCGCGTTCGTGCAGAAATTTGCAGACACCGTCCTGGTGCCACGCGGCATGAAACATCGCATGCAGTTCACCGGCCCGACCGGCACCAACGCCGTTGAGGCGGCGTTGAAACTTGCCCGGCGTGTCACGGGGCGCACCACTGTGGTGGCGTGCGCGCACGGTTTTCACGGCATGACGCTGGGTTCGCTGGCGTGCACGGCCAACGCGTATTTTCGGGGTGCGGCGGGCGTGCCGCTGGAGCACGTCATTCGTATGCCGTTCGGCGATGATTCTGGCGGGGAAGCGTCGATCGCTGCGGCTGTGGAAGAGGTTGCCGGCCTGCGTCGTCTGTTCGAGGATGCCTCCGGAGGCTTGCCGAAACCGGCCGCTTTTCTCGTCGAGCCGATCCAGGCAGAGGGCGGCGTGTTTGTCGCGGCGAAAAAATGGCTGCACGCGATTCAACAACTGGCGCGAGACCTGGGTGCGTTGCTGATCTTTGACGATATTCAGGCCGGCTGCGGACGCACGGGCAGTTATTTCAGTTTCGACGGTCTGGATCTGGATCCGGATATCGTCTGCCTGGCCAAGGGCATTGGCGGTTTTGGCACGCCGTTGGCGATGAATCTGGTCAAGCCCGAACATGATGAACATTGGTCACCGGGCGAACATACCGGCACCTTCCGCGGTCAGGGTCTGTCTTTCGTCGCGGGTGAGGAAGCGCTCAAATATTTTGATGATGACGTGTTGATGAACGAGGTCCGGCGCAAAGGCGAGCGAATGCGTGAAGTTCTGGTGGAGGTCTGCCGGGAAAATGCCGAGCGCAACTTTCAGGTGCGCGGCAAGGGCATGTTGCAGGCAATTGATCTGGGCGACGGCGCGCTGGCGAAAGAGGTGGCTGCGAAATGCTTTGACAGCGGTTTGCTGATTGGTGCCTGCGGGACCGAAGGCAGAGTGCTCAAGCTGATTCCGCCGCTGACCACGCCCGAAGCAGACCTGGAAGAAGGCCTCGATCTTCTGGTGTCCTCCATCCAGCAGGTACTGGCAACCCGACCGCAGGAGAATCGTCATGAGACAGCGTGATGACATGACCTTCCCGTTCGAGGAATACATGCGCCGCCTTGAAGAGTTGCGCGAGCGCATGCAGCAGCGCCTGCTCGACGCGGTGGTGATCTCGGACCCCGAAAACCTGATGTATCTGACGGATTATCAGACGACCGGCTATTCGTTCTTCCAGGCGCTGGTGGTGCCGCTCGAAGGCGAGCCGTTCATGGTCACTCGCCAGCTGGAGGAGTCAAACGTATGGGCGCGCACCTGGGTCGAGAAGACCCGGCCGTACCCCGACACCGGTTATGCGATTCAGATGCTGATCGAGGCCTTGCGTGAATTCGGCTTGTCCGGCAAGAGCATTGGCTATGAACGCAACAGTTATTTTTTCGCGGCCTATCATCAGGACACCATTCGTACCGCCTTCACCGAGGGGCAGTTGCTTGATTGCTTCGGTATCGTTGAAGAAGGGCGCGTGCGCAAATCCGAGTTCGAAATCGATGCGATGCGGCGCGCCGCGATCGCCACCGAAGCCGGCATGCGCGCGGGTATTGAAGCGTGCGTGCCGGGCGTGACCGAAAACGAGATCGGCGCAGCGATCTCGGCGGCGATGTTCCGTGCTGGCGGAGAGCCGCCGGCGGTGATGCCTTACGTCACTTCAGGGCCGCGCACGATGATCGGTCACGCCACCTGGGAAGGGCGCACCGTGCAGCCTGACGAGCACGTCTTTCTGGAGGTGGCCGGCTGCTACCGTCGCTACCACACCGCAATGATGCGCACCGTGGTGCTGGGCGAGCTGTCGGATTCCATGGAGCGGGCGCAGGAGCGCATGCGCCGCGCACTGTGCGAAGTCAAACAGTTGCTGCGTCCGGGCATCACCGTATCCGACGCGGACAATCTCGTTCGCAACATCATTTCCGACAACGATGTGGGCGCGCAATTGATCACCCGCGCAGGGTATTCCATCGGCATCGCCTTTCCGCCCAGCTGGGACGAAGGCTATATTCTGAGCCTCAAACAGGGCAGTCACGCCGTACTCGAGAAGGGCATGACCTTGCACATCATCCCGTGGATGTGGGGCGTGGACGGTGACAAGACGGTCGGCATCAGCGACACCCTCTACATCACTGATCGCGGTTGCGAGAGCTTCTTCACGCTGGACGAAGATTTCGTCGTAAAGGGTGAATTCGGCGCCAAGGAACCTGTGGTGCGATTGGTTGCCGAGGAAAACAGGGAGGGCTGCTGATATGTTGCAGGCAATTGATCCGACCACCGGCAAGCTCGTGCGTGAGGTTGAGTCGGCCAGTGCAGCGCAGGTGGAACGCATTCTCGCCGCCGCCGATGCAGCCTGGCGCGACTGGCGTGATGCCGGTTTTCAGGCGCGCGCGGAAGTGTTGCGCCGCGCCGCTCTGCTGATGCGCGAAGATGTCGAACGTCTTGCCTTTTTGATGACCGAGGAAATGGGCAAGCCGCGCCACGAGGCCGTGGGCGAAGTCACCAAGGCGGCCTGGTGCGCCGAACATTACGCGGACCACGCGCAGGCGTATCTCGAGGCGCAGGAGATTGCCTCGGACGCCACGCGCAGCTACGTCCGCCATGAACCTCTGGGGGTGATTCTCGGCATTCTTCCGTGGAATGCGCCATTCTGGCTTGCCTTCCGCTTTGCCGCGCCGGCGCTAATGGCCGGCAATACCTGCGTCATGAAACACGATTCGCATGTGCCGGGCTGCGCTGCGGCGATTGCGGAGGTGTTTGAACGGGCCCAGGCCCCGGCCGGCGTGTTTTCCAATCTGGCGGTGCGCACGCCGCAGGTCGAGTCCGTGATTCGCGATCCGCGCATTCAGGCGGTCTCCTTTACCGGCTCGGAACGGGGAGGCGGGGCGGTGGCTTCTGCCGCAGCCGCCGAGATCAAGCATGCGGTGCTCGAGCTGGGCGGGTCGGATCCGGCGATTGTGCTGGCCGATGCGAAACTGGAAGAGGCGGCCGATACCCTCACCTTGTCGCGCATCATCAATGCCGGACAAAGCTGCATCGCGGCCAAACGCATCATCGTCGAAGCGTCGGTGTACGATCGTTTCACCGAGCTGATGCGAGAGCGGCTGGAAAAGCTGAAAGTGGGGGACCCACGTGAGCGGGACACCGACATCGGTCCGCTCGCACGTGAAAATCTGCGCGACAATCTGCACCGCCAGGTGCGTGAAACCATTGACGCCGGTGCACGCTGTCTGCTTGGCGGCGAGATGCCGTCGGGGGCGGGGTTTTTCTATCCGGTCACGTTGCTGGCCGATGTTGAGAACGACATGTGCGCCGCGCGCGAAGAAACCTTCGGGCCGGTGGCCGTGTTGATCCGCGCTGACGACGAAGACCACGCGGTGCGGATCGCCAACGACAGCCGCTATGGGTTGGCGGCCAGCGTGTGGAGTACCGCTGCACGCGGCGAAGCCATTGCCGCGCGTCTGGAAGCCGGTCAAGTGGCGGTCAATGGCATCGTCAAGACGGACCCGCGCTTGCCCAGCGGTGGCATCAAGCGTTCCGGCTTCGGCCGCGAGCTTGGGCCGCATGGCATTCACGAATTCGTCAATGCCAAACAGATATGGATCGGCCCGAAAGTGGAGTGACAGAAGGGCGTGTCGCGCGCAATGGCCGACACGCCCTTTTTGCAAACTACTGAAAGGCCACTTCCGCAAAACTGCGTAACTTGCGACTGTGCAGGCGGTCGGTGCCTTGTTGGCGCAGCAGATCAATGGTGCGCAAGCCGATGCGCAGATGCTGATTCACGCGTTCGCGGTAAAAGGTGTCGGCCATGCCGGGAAGCTTGATCTCGCCGTGCAGCGGTTTGTCACTGACGCACAAGAGCGTGCCGTACGGAACGCGAAAACGGAAACCGTTGGCGGATACGGTGGCGGACTCCATGTCGAGCGCGATGGCCCGGCTCTGGCTGAAACGGCGTTCGGGGGCAGACGGATTGCCGTGCGAAGGCAGCAGCTCCCAGTTGCGATTGTCCGTGCTGGCAACGGTGCCGGTGCGCATCACGCGTTTGAGTTCATAACCGGACAGTTGGGTGACGTCCGCGACGGCGGCTTCCAGTGCGAGCTGAATTTCGGCCAATGCCGGGATGGGCACCCAGGGCGGGAGCTCTTCGTCGAGTACGTGATCTTCACGCACATATCCGTGCGCCAACACATAATCACCCAGTTGCTGAGTGGTGCGCAGCCCCGCGCAGTGTCCGAGCATCAGCCAGGCGTGGGGGCGCAATACGGCGATGTGGTCGGTAATGGTTTTGGCGTTGGCCGGACCGACCCCGATGTTGACCATCGTAATGCCGGCATGGTCGCCCCGCACCAGGTGATAGGCGGGCATTTGCGGCATGCGCGGGGGTGGCGCGCCCAGTTCGTCACCGGCTTGGGCCGCGCTGCCTGCGACGCGGGTGATGACATTGCCGGGTTCGACGAAGGCTTCGTAGCCGTGCGCGCCGGAGGCGTCGGCCATCAGTTCGTGACCGAGTTGGATGAACTGGTCGATGTAGAACTGATAGTTGGTGAACAGCACGAAATTCTGAAAATGCTTCGCATCGCTGCCCGCGTAATGACGCAAACGGGCAATCGAGTAATCCACGCGCGGAGCGGTAAATAGTGCCAAGGGTTGTGGATGTCCAATCGGGGTTTCATAGGTCCCGTTGGCGATGCCATCGTCCATCGATGACAGATCGGGCAGATCAAAGAAGTCACGAATGCGCTGCCGCCGTTCGGGGGCAAGCTGGCCTTCGAAGTGCTCCATGCCTTCGAGGGCGAAATGCAGCGGAATTGGCTGGGTGCTGGTGCCGATCTCGATGTCCACGTTGTGGTTCTCAATCAGCAACTGGAATTGCTCGCGATAGTACTCCGCGAATAGATCGGGCCGCGTAAGCGTGGTTTCGAAAACCCCCGGGCCCGACACAAAGCCGAAGGACAGGCGCGAATCTGGTCGTGCGACGGTGTCGACACGCACGCGGGCGTAGGGGTAGCAGGCGCGTGCATAACGATGGAATTCCTCGCCGGCAACGAAGCGGCGCAGCGCTTCGCGCAACCAGGCTGTATTGGCCGCGTAGATTTCAGCGACGCGCTCCAGTGCGGCATCTGCGTCCCTGAACGGGGTGGGGGCAACAAAGGGTGGATCGGGCAGCATGGGTTCGACTCGAATGAAAGGATGTCTTGGCTTACGCGAGCGCCTGAATGTCGCAGACGGCTGTGCGGCGTAAAATCAGTCTATTGGGGCAATGATTTCAAAATCATTGCCGGTGACCTTGAACAGTGCGTAGGCGCCGGGCACGTCGCCCGCGTCATCAAATTCGTGATCACCTGCGGCGCCCTTGTAATCAATCTCTTCACCGGCCGCGATGAGTTGTTTTGCCTTTTCCCATTCTCCGGGAAGAATCGGTTCGCCCGGTGCGGTGGCGACGGCGCGCAGAGATTGCGGCAACGCGTTGCGGTCGCCGTCCGCGTGCTCCAGCGCGAGCGCGAGGAGAAAGGTGGCGTCATAGGATGTGGCCGCGAAAATGCCTTCCGGATTGCCGTTTTCAGCGCGGAAAGCCTGGCTGAAACGCTCCAATGCTTCGGCGCCTGCACCGATCGGGGCAGAAATCAGCAAACCTTCCAGATTTTCAGCGCCAATCGCCCTGATCAATGCTTCGGACTGCATGCCGTCGGCGCCCACGAACTGTTCGAAAAAACCGTTCTCCAATGACTGGCGCAAAATGGTCAGGCCGCTGCCATCGCCATAATCGAAGATCATCAGCGTGTCCGCGCCGCTGCGTGCGAGACGTGACAGTTCGGAGCGGTACGAGGCCTTGGAGCCGTCATGCGATTGGTACGCGGCAAGGGTGCCGCCGTTGGCCTCGAATTCCGATCGGAAGGATTCAGCGAGGCCAGCGCCGTAGTCATTGGCGATATAGGTGACGGCGACGGTTTCGATGCCGCGTTCGAGCAAGGCGCGCGCCAGCGCTGCGCCCTGGTAACCGTCCGAGGGCACGGTGCGGAAAACTCGATCCCGGTCGTTGAGCCTCGTCAGTTCTGGCGAGGTTGCGGAAGGCGAGATGATGGTTGTGCCGGTTGGCACGGTGACTGAATGGGCTGCGGCGAGAACGCTGCCGGAGCAACTCGGTCCGACGATTGCGACGGCCCGATCGATGTTGACGGCCTTGGTCGCGGCATCGGTGGCGTTTTGCGGATTGCAGCCGCTGTCGCCGAGGGTGCCGACAAGTGTTTTACCGTCACCGATGCCACCTTGGGCGTTGACCTGAGAAATCGCCAGTCGAGCGGCATCGACCATGGTGGGGGCCATGGCGGAAATCGCACCGGAAATACCGAACAACAGACCGATGCGCACTTCATCCTGCGCCGAGACGGGCGGGATGGTGAGCAGGGCGGTCGCGGCGAGCGCGGCCGCAAACCGTTTGCGGATCATCGTGGTCCCTCATTGCGTAGAGTGGATGGGTCTCTTTCGGCCAGAATGCCTTCCGGGCGGAAGCGTAACACCAGTTGCAGGGCGAGGCCGATGAGGAACATGCGAGCATATTTCGCCTGAATCGCGATTTCGGTCGGCAAAAGATCGGTGAGCAATTCAGACATTGACCAGATCAGCCAGATCAGCAGCGCACCGAGCAGCGCACCGCGATTGTTGCCGGAGCCGCCAAGGATCAGCATGATCCACACAAGGAAGGTGACGATCATCGGATCGATCGCTTCCGGGGTGATCGAGCGATTGAAATGCACGAACAACGCGCCGGCCAGGCCCATCAGGGCGGAGCCGAGAATGAAGGCTTCGAGACGGCGTTTGTCCACGCGCTTGCCCATGGCGGCAGCGGCCGCCTCATTGTCGCGGATCGCGCGCATCATGCGTCCCCACGGCGCATTGAGCTGGCGTTCGATCATCAGATAGGCCATGACCACCACCGTCAGGACGATCGCCAGATAGGCCCATTGCGAGGCCAGATACGACAGCTCGCCGAACGGGCGCGGAATACCGGAAATGCCGCGCACGCCACCGGTCAGCCAGTCTTCCGAACGGGCGACGAGACGAATGATTTCGGCCACGCCGATGGTAGCGATGGCGAGATAATCGGAGCGCAGACGCAGACACACTCGCCCGATTGGCCAGGCCAGCGCCACCGACAGGATCATCGCCCCGGCCCAGCCAACCAGTATCGGCAGGCCGAAGCCGCCCACGCGTCCGGCCACCTCCGGGCTGGTGAGGATGGCCGAGGTGTAGGCGCCGATCGCGAAAAATCCTGCGATGCCGGCATTGAACAGTCCGGCAAGCCCCCACTGCACGTTCAGGCCGAGTGACATCAAGCCGTAGATGCCGACCAAAACAAGAATGAACAGGAGGTAGTTGAGCAGACCGGGATCCATCAAGCCTCCCCTCGGGCCATTCCGAAGACGATCTGCGCCTTCTCAGGGAGCGGCGCACAGACTGAATGTGAAAAGTGTGGCCGCATCACAGCACCTTGCCTTTCAACAGCCCGCGCGGCCGTACGAGCAGGATCAGCAACAGGATCGCAAAAGCGGTTGCGCTCTTGTACTGCGAAGGCAGTATCAAGACGGACAACTCTTCGGCCACGCCGATAATCAACCCACCCAGCACTGCGCCGTCAATGCGCCCGACGCCGCCGAGAATCGCTGCAGCGAAAATGGACAGCAGCGCCCACCAGCCCATCATCGCCCACACTTCGGTGTTGATGCCAAGCAAGAAGCCGGCCGCGGCGCACAGC